>JBAPYE010000460.1:0-25051 GCA_049284575.1 Desulfobacterales bacterium | reverse complement strand
GCTGCAGACCTCCCGGCTGGTGTCCAACACCAAGCTGTCGATCTCCTTTTTTTTGACCGGCCGGGCCGCCGCGCTGAACTTCATCGTGCAGGACAACGGCATTGAGGGACTGAAGGACCCCCGGCGGCTGGAAGAGATTCTCAGCCACCTGAAAACCGCCTTCGGCGGCTTTGTGGATCTCGGGGTGGTGGACGCCGCCGGTGACCAGCGCTACTACGCCGGCCCCTATGCGCTGGCGGGGGTGAACTACAGCGACCAGGGCTGGTTTCAGGAGGTGGTCGAGCGGGGGGTTTACGTCAGCGACGTTTTTCTTGGCTTTCGCAATGTGCCCCACATCATCATCGCCATCAAGCACAACCTGGCGGACGGAACCTTTTTCATCCTGCGGGCGACCCTGGACACGGCCCGCTTCAACGAACTGATCTCCAATATCGCGGTCAGCGGGGAGGGCGACAAGTTCATCATCAACCACAGCGGCCAGCTGCAAACCCCTTCCAGCAGTCACGGGCAGGTGTTTGAAACCGTGGGGCTGCCGATACCGCCGTATGTCGAGAAAACCCAGGTGGTGGAGGGCCTCGATTCCGGGGGCGAGCCGGCGATCATCGGCTATTCCTATATCCCGGAAAGCCCCTTTATCCTCATGATCGTCAAGCGTAAGGCCACCGTCATGCACGACTGGCTGCAAACCCGCAGGCGGCTGATCGGGTTTCTGGTGATCAGCATCAGCGGGATTCTGGTGGTGATTCTGGGGGTGACCACCTACCTGGTCAACAACCTGCATCTGGCCGACCAGCGGCGGGTGATGTCGCTGCACCAGGTGGAATATGCCAACAAGCTGGCCTCCATTGGGCGGCTTTCGGCCGGGGTGGCCCATGAAATCAACAACCCGCTGGCGATCATCAATGAAAAAGCCGGGCTGATCAAGGATCTCTTCAGTTTCAAGCCGAATTACGCCCAGGACAAGCGGTTGCTGGAATTGATCGACGGGGTGATCGCCTCGGTGGCGCGCTGCGCGGTCATCACCCGGCGCCTGCTGGGCTTTGCGCGCCACATGGCGGTGAGCATCGAGCCCATTGCGTTGCGGGCGCTGATCGAGGATGTTCTGGGCTTTCTTCGAAAGGAAGCCGAGTACCGCTCGATTGCGGTGGTGGTCGAGGTCCCGGGGGAGATCCCGACTTTCGTGAGCGACCGGGGCAAGCTGCAGCAGATTCTGCTCAACCTGATCAACAATGCCTTTGCCGCCCTGAGCGACGGCGGCCAATTGAAGGTCGTGGCGCGCCTCGTGGGGGCCAACGCGCTGACCATCGACGTGATCGACAACGGCAGCGGGATCGCACCCGAAGACCTCGACCGCATCTTCGAGCCCTTCTTCTCCACCCGCACCAGCACCGGTGGCACCGGCCTCGGTCTGTCGATCACCTACGGGCTGGTCCAGGAGCTGGGCGGCACCCTCAGGGTGCAGAGCCAGGTCGGGGAAGGGTCGACCTTTACCCTAACGCTGCCCTTGGAAATGCAGCAGCCGAAAGGAGATACCCGTGCGAATCCTGCTGGTGGATGATGAAAGGGAATTTGTGGCCACGCTTGCTGAACGTCTCGAGCTGCGCGGGATTGCCGCCGACTGGGTCACCACCGGCGAGGACGCCCTGGCCAAGGCGGCCGAAAGCGACTACGATCTGGCCATCCTGGATGTCAAAATGCCCGGCATCAGCGGGCTGAAGCTGGAGAAACTCATGGCCCAGCGACACCCCGGAATGAAGTTCATCTTTCTCACGGGCCATGGCTCGGACAGCGATTACCATTCCGGCATTGCCGAGGACCGGGTGGTCGACTACCTGGTGAAACCGGTCAACATCGAGGCGCTGATCGCCAAGATGCAGGCGACGCTCAAATCCTGATGGAGACAAACACCATGACGCTTCCCGCCGAAATTGTGGGCGCCGAAGGTCTCAAGTTCTTCGGGCGCATATCCGCTTCGATTTCCCACGAGATTCGCAACGCGCTGGCGGTCATCAACGAGCACGCCGGCTTGCTGGAAGACATGACCCTGATGGCCGAAAAAGGGATGCCGCTGGATGCCGTACGGCTGAAGCGCACCGCCGGCGCGGTCCTGAAACAGGTGCAGCGCGTCGACGGGATCGTCAAAACCATGAACCGCTTCGCACACAGTGTGGATGAGCCGCTCAAACGGGTGGATCTTGCCGAAACCTTGGAGCTGGTCGTGCGCCTTTTCGGCCGGTTTGCCGCCGTGCGGCAGGTCTCTCTGGCGCCCGAAAGCCCGCTGGCCTCGGTGTCGGTCGCCACGCGGCCCTTTCAACTTCAGAACCTGATCGGCTTGTGTCTGGACTGTGCCATGCAGAGTGCCGGTGCCGGCGGCACCGTAGCCCTGTCGATTGTGCCGCTGGCCGACGGCGGGGCCGAGATCCGCTTTGGTGGGGGGCTCGGGGTTTCGGACACGACCGCAGCGCCCCTGGCCGGCGAGGGGCTGCAGGCCCTGTTGGGGGCGACCCAAACAGCGGTGTCCATCCGGGCCGAAGAGGGGGCGCTGACCTTACGACTGCCGCCGAAAATCGGGGGCGATACCCGGGGATCGGCCGAGGCCGGATGACCGTTTAAAAAATAACCGCCTATTCCAAATTACAAGGAGAATGAAAATGGCTGAAAAAGTGTTACTCGTCGACGATGAAAAGGATTTTCTGGATGTCATGGCCGAACGGATGCGCAACCGCGGTATGGAGGTCAAGACGGCCAGCTCCCCATTGGCGGCTTTAGAGATGGTAGCCAAGGAGTCTTTTGACGCCATCATTTTGGACTTGCAGATGCCGGAGATGGACGGGCTGGAAGCCCTGGAAAAAATCAAAGCCAAAAAACCCGAGCTCCAGATCATCCTGTTGACCGGGCATGCCACCGTTCAAAAGGGCGTCGAGGCCATGAAGCTGGGGGCCATGGACCTGTTGGAGAAGCCGGCCGATCTGTCCGACCTGACCGCCAAGATCAAGGCCGCCAGCTCCCAGCGGATGTTGTTGGTGGAAAAGAAGAGCGAGGAGAAGATCAAGAAAATCCTCACCACCAAAGCCTGGTAGCCATTTCCGGCGCGCCCGCGGGGCCGCGCTGATCACATCGAAGATTCTGTGACCCGGAAAGCCGCGGGGACTTTGCAGCCCCGATCGGGGGGGTGCCGCCGCTTTTGGAGCCCAACGCCTTTGAATCGATGAGCCCTTTGACCCGTTTGGAACCCGCGTTTCACCGCGTGGTGGACTTCTTTTATCACTATCTGCCCCAGCCGTTTCCGGGGGCTGAGCGCCTGCGCCGGTGCAAAATCGTTTCCCACCGCGGCCAGCACGACACCCCCGGGGTGCGCGAAAACACGCTGGCGGCCTTTGAAATCGCACGGTCGTGCGGGGTCTGGGGGATCGAGCTGGACGTCCGCTGGACCCGCGACCTGGTGCCGGTGGTGACCCATGACCCGGAACTGCGGCGGGTGTTTCAGCTGCCGCTGCGGGTGGCGGCGCTGAGCTTTTCCGAGCTGCGCGCACGCGCCCCGCTGGTGCCGTCGCTGGCGGAGGTCGTGGCCGCCTGCGGCCGGCGCCAGCACCTGATGATCGATCTGAAGCAGGAGGCGTTTCTGGACCCGCCGCGCCAGCGCCGGCGGCTGGCCGATGAGCTGGCCGCCCTGAGCCCCGGGCGCGACTATCATTTCCTCTCCCTGAGCCCGGCGCTTTTCGACACCTTCGGGATCGCCCCGTCGCAAACCTATCTGCCCGTGGGGCAGGGCGGGTTGGGGGCGTTAAGCCGGCTTGCCCTGCGGCGCCGCTACGGCGGCCTTACCGGCCACTACCTGCTCCTCAGCGACCGCCTGATCGCACGCCACCAGCAGGCGGCCCAGGCAACCGGCACCGGCTTTGTGGCATCCCGCAACTGCCTTTTCCGGGAGCTCAACCGGGGGGTGGACTGGATATTTTCAAACCACGCCGCCCGACTCCAGGCTATCCGAAACGCGCTGCTGGCCGGCAGCGGCTGTCCCCCGGACCGGCGCCGGTAGGTCCCAATCGCCGCTCAAGTTTGATGAAGCGGTAAAAAGACCAAGTTTCAGCGCACCAGCAGGTAAACGGCCCCGGCCGCCAGCCCCGCAATCAGGGCCGCCAGCCCGGTGGAGCCGTCAGCCGGCGACGCGACCGCGCCCTCCCAGGTTTTAAACCCGGTGATCATCGGTTTGATCAGATCCTCGTCCTTGACCGCCCAGTGGAAAAGGACCGCCCCCAGGTGCAGGCCGACCAGCCCGAGGATGATCTGGCGGTTGAACAGGTGGCCGCGGGTCAGGGCGTCGCTGGTGGCCTTGGCCACCCAGGAATAGAGCGGGCCTTCGGTCAGGATGTCGTCGTTGGCGAAAAGCCCTGTTCCCGCCTGGATAAACAGGGCCGCCAGCATCGCGACGATCGCCCAGCCGCCGAGGGGGTTGTGCCCCAGGTGGCGGGGCGCATCGGGGCGCAGCAGCCCGCTGGCATAGCGCAGGACCGTCCGCGGCCCCTTGAGGAAGTTGGCAAAACGAGACGAGCGGCTGCCGCTAAAGCCCCAGGCCACCCGGAAGAGCAGCAGCGCTAAAATCGCCAGGCCGCTTTGCTCGTGGTAGGCCATGGCGTTGCCGCCGATCCTGCCGGTCACAAACGAGACGGCCACCAGGGCCGCCAGCAGCCAGTGAAACAGCCGCGTGGGCAGGTCCCAGACCCTTACCGGACGCACGGGGCCGACGGGTTCAGTCTGATTTTGACTAGTGTTCTGCATGGGCACTGTTCTCCTGTGGCGTCGGTTGAACACCGATTTTTTGGCTCACCGCCCCCCGGCGCTGCGCTGCGGCCAGCGGCAACGGTTTAATGGCGGCAGATGGTGGGTTTGTCGTTGGCGTCGATGTCGATGCAGACGAAATCGCCGGTTTTAAAACCGATGCGTTTGAATTCCTGGACGATGCGATCGTGGCGTTCGATTTCCCAGTACACGGACCACAGCGGGTTGCGCACGCTGTCGATGCCGTAAGCGTCATGGCCGCAGAGATTGATGCGGATCTTGTCCTTGGCGATCAGGGTGTCGGCCTCGGAGAGAAAAAAGTCGATCTGGCGGCGGTTGTTGAGCAGCAGGCGGGAGAGGTCCTTCTGGTGGGCCGGACTGTCGTCCAGGTAGTGGTTGGCCACCTGGTAGAGGTCTTCGGGGACCTCGATGAAAAGCCCCAATACCGCGAAGCGCTCATGGCGCAGGGCAAAGGCCTCCAGTTTGGCTTCGTAGCCGCGAATGAGATTTCGGATCTCTTCCAGGCCCGCTTCCAGCGGTTGGTTGGCGTTGACGATATCCTCGCACAGACCGACGATGGTGAGGTAAAACGATGCATTGTCCATCACGTAGATGGGCCGTTCGCGGTAGTTGCGGCGCTTGCGGATGCGGCGGATGCCGTCCAGCCGGATACTGCGCTCGCTTTCCTTATGCTCCAGCACCTCCACCTGCGAAATGTCTTTGGCCTGCACCACGTATATCTCGGAGTCCTCGGAGATGACGTACTCGATCTCACAGCGAAACCCGAGATGCTCCTGGATCTCCCGGGAGAGGTCATGCAGCCTGCGGTCGTGGGGCGTCTGGGTGATGTAGGGGTCGCTCTTGATCTTGTGGACCCGGTCGCGGCAGTAGCCGTATTCCCAGGTGCCGCCGATGATCTTGGCCATGACGTTGGAGCCGTTGATAAACGGCATCACGATGACCCCCATCTCAGCGGGGTCGATCTCGGGTGCGCGGTTGAACTTCTGCTGGCGCTGGATGGAAAGCCGCTTGGCCGTGCCCGCGAAATTGATCATGCGTTTCCAGGCGTAGACCACCCCGCCCACGTCGGCATAGGTTTCCAGGGAGTCAAAGGTGCCGCCTTTGAAAAATTCCTCCTGGGGATGGGCGCTGCGGGCGATGATCTTGAAGCTGCCGCGGTGGGTCGCCAGGAATTCCTGGAGGGCATCGAATTTTTCAGCGCGCAGGTCGGCGGCCGGGATGTAAAAGAAGTCGGGCACGTTGAACCCGCCGCCTTTCAAGGTCTCCAGGACACGGGCCTTCTCGGGGACAGGGGCGGCGGAAGTGGATGAGGTCGTCATGGCGATCTGGTGCTTCCTAAAATTTAGGGGTGATCCAAACGGTGGTGATCTTCGAGCTTTACTATACCCCCTCTGAAGCGGCTTTCCAATACCCGCCGCGGCGGGATGATGTGATTTTCCCAAAAAACAGGGCTCGCAGACGCCGGCATGATGTTGCCCCCGTGTCAACCCAACCCAACCCGGTCAGGGCAGTCGGGTCGCTGTCGGCGCGTTTTGGAGGGCCGGGGTTTCTGGCGTTTAACCTCGTCTAGTATGTGTGCACTTCAAAAAATGCAATTCGATTGCATTCCCCTTTCGCATTTGATAGGGACGGTGGCAGTTTAGAGCGGCGGCGATTGATACTGGGCCGTCGTTGAAACCCAAGCCAAAACGCTACGGCCTTGAGTTCCTGAAACGGATGCAAAGGAGAAATCAATGACCCTGGAACACAGGACCTCGGGACTGATCGGCCTACTGGCCGCACTCCTGCTTTTGGGGGGGGTGGCCCCGGCCGCCGCCGGCGAGGCCCTCCCGGTTTTTGTCAGCATCCCGCCCCAGAAGTATTTCGTGGAACAGGTGGGCGGCGACCATGTGACGGTCGCGGTGATGGTGGTCCCCGGCGCCAACCCCGCCACCTACGAGCCCAAACCGCGGCAGATGACGGCGCTGGCCGCCGCTAAGGCGTATTTCGCGGTGGGGGTGCCGTTTGAAACCGTCTGGCTGCCGCGCTTCCAGGCCGCCAATCCGCGCATGAAGGTGGTGGACACCGCGGCCGAAATCGACAAGCGGCCGATGGCGGCCCATGCCCACGAAGCGGATGCCGATCACGATCACCACCACGATGCAAGCCCCCACGGGGTCCTCGACCCCCACGTGTGGCTTTCCCCGCCCCTGGTGAAGATTCAGGCCCGCGCCGTCCGCGACGCGCTGGTGGCGCTCGACCCGGTCCACCAGGCGGATTACGACGCCGGCCTGGCGCGTTTTGCCGAGCAGATCGACGGCCTGGACCGCGAGCTGCGAGAGACCTTCGCCGGCCGCGAGGGCATGGGCTTCATGGTCTTTCACCCCGCCTGGGGCTACTTTGCGCACACCTACGGCCTGGAGCAGATCCCCATCGAAATCGAGGGCAAGGACCCCAAGCCGGCCCAACTCCAGGAGTTGATCGAAGCGGCGCGCCGCCGCGACATCCGGGTGATTTTCGTGCAGCCCCAGTTTTCCGGCCAGAGCGCGGCGGCCGTTGCGGCCGCCATCGGCGGCGTGGTGCTGCCCGCCGACCCCCTGGCCCCCGACTGGGTCGACAACCTGCGCCGGCAGGCCGCACGCATCCGGGAAGCGCTGCGATGACGGGGGATCCTTCCGGCACCTGCAGCGCCGATTTTTCCGGGACCCGGCCGTCGGCTGTTGCACCTCCGGGGGAGGCGGTGATTGTCGTCCAGGGGGTCAGCTTCGCCTTCAACGGCCAGCCGGTTCTGGAGAACGTGGATCTCACCGTCACGGCCGGGGATTTCATGGCCATGATCGGCCCCAACGGCGGGGGTAAGACCACCCTGCTGAAGCTCATGCTGGGGCTGCTGGCACCGGGCAGCGGCACCATCCGGATTTTCGGCCAGGCCCCCGAGCGGGTGTCCCACCGCATCGGCTACGTCCCGCAGGATGTGCACGTCAATACCGATTTCCCCATTTCCGCATTAGACGTTGTGCTGATGGGAAGGCTGAAGCCCGGCCGGGGCTGGACGCGCCCCGCGCGCGGCGACCGGGTGGCCGCCCACGAGAGCCTCAATCGCCTGGGGATGGGCGCCTTTTGCGACCGGCGGATCGGTGCGCTCTCCGGTGGCCAGCGGCAGCGGGTGTTTATCGCCCGGGCCCTGGTCTGCCAACCGGAGATCCTCTTTCTGGACGAACCCACCGCCAGCATCGACCCCCAGGGCCAGGCGGATTTCTACCGGCTGCTGGGGGAGCTCAACCAGCGGATCACCATCGTGCTGGTCAGCCACGACCTGTTGACGGTTTCCAGCTACGTGAAGTCGGTGGCCTGCGTCAACCGCGGCGTGCACCACCACACCGAGGCCGAGATGACCGGTGAAATGCTGGACATGTACCGCTGCCCGGTGGAGATCATCGCCCACGGGCTGCCCCACCGGGTCTTCAAGGAGCACTGAGGACGGCCATGCTGGAAGCGCTGCAGTACGAGTTCATGCGCAACGCCCTCGCCGCCGGGTTGCTGGCCAGCGTCATCTGCGGGGTGATCGGCTCACTGGTGGTGGTCAACCGGATCGTCTTTCTCTCCGGCGGGATCGCCCACGCGGCCTACGGCGGCATCGGGTTGGCCTTTTTCTTCGGCTGGCCCTACCTGGCCGGCACCCTGGGGTTTTCGCTGGCCGCCGCGATGCTGATGGCGCTGGTGACCCTGCGGGCGCGCCACCGCGCGGACACCATCATCGGGGTGCTCTGGGCGGTGGGCATGGCCATCGGGGTGGTCCTGCTGGATCTAACCCCGGGCTACAACGTCGACCTGATGGGCTATCTCTTCGGCAGCATTCTGACCGTGCCGAGGCAAGCCCTCTGGCAGATGGCGATCGTTGCCGCCGTCAACCTGGTCATCGTGCTGGGGCGCTACCCGGAGTTTCTGGCCCTGTCCTACGACGAGGAGTTCGCTCGCATCCGCGGGGTCCCGGTGCGGCCGCTCTACCTGCTGATGATCGCCATGATCGCCGTCTCGGTGGTGGTCATCATCCGCGTGGTAGGCTTGATTCTGGTGATCGCCCTGCTGACGATCCCGCCTTATATCGCCGAAAAATACGCCCGCTCTCTGCTGCAGATGATCGGGTTGGCGGGGCTCTTGAGCGGCGGTTTCACCCTGACCGGTCTTTACCTCTCCTACCGCTTCGACCTCACCTCCGGGGCGACCATCATCCTGGTGGCGGCGGCCGGCTTTTTTGTCTGCCTGGCCTGGGAGCGGCTCAAAACCAGGCGCGAGCGGCCGCCGACGGCGGAAAGCGGTCAGCCGTCGCGGCGCTAGAAGGGATCCCATGTGCCACCAGTGCGACTATCTCCGCGGTCTCAAGTCCTCGGGTTTGGGCTACACCCCCAACCGGCTCAAGGTGCTCCAGGCGGTCGGCCGCAACAGCGCGCCGGCCAGCGCCCAGGAGATCTTCGCGGCCCTGCGGCGCACCAGCCGGATAAACCGGGTGACGGTCTACCGCATCCTCGACCGGCTGGTGGAAAACGGTCTGGTGGAGCGTTTGAACGGCGGCGGGCGGACCTTTTTTTACGGTCTGGCGCCCAGCGAGCACCATCCGCGGCACGCCCATTTTTACTGCAAGATCTGCGGCCGCCTGGTCTGTCTCAGCCCCGAGAGCCTGCAGCTGGACGGGGTCGCCCTGCGGGGGAAGCTTCCCGGCAGAATCGAGGGGCTGCAGATCCGGGTGGACGGCGTCTGCCGGGATTGTCTGCAGTCTGAATCCGAAGCCGCGGCAGGGGCTGACAGGTGACCCCCCGGTTGGGCGGTCTCCTGCTGGCGCTGAGCCTGCTGGTGGCCTGCGCCCACGGCGACCCCCCGGCGGGCAACCGCGAGGCCGGTCCCTTCGGGACGCTGCTGAACTTTTACCAGGGGCCCCTGGATCACCTCTCGGCGGTGCGCCGCGGGGACTGCCCCATGTGGCCGTCGTGCAGCGAGTACAGCCGCCAGGCGGTGGCCCGCCACGGCTTTGCGGTGGGCTGGGTCATGACCATGGATCGCCTGATGCGCTGCGGGCGTGATGGGCTGCGCTGGGCGCCGCGGGTGGTCGTGAACGGCCGGGTGAAGTACCTGGACCCGCTCGCGGCCAACGATGTCTGGTGGGTCTCGGCCGAGGATAACCTTGCGGGGTCCGTGGGGCCGGCGCCCCAAGACCGTCCTGGCGCAACCCACAACCCCTCAATGGCGCCCCCTCCAGGTGAGCGCGCGAGGTGAAACGATGACGTCCAAGGCCAGGTTGCTGCTGGGGTGTGCGATGCTGGCGGTCTTGTCGGGTTGCCGGCCGGCTTACGGGGAGCGCGCCATGACCGATGCGGCCAAAAAAACGATCGTCTACGGGATGTACGCCGACTACCGCCGGGAGTTTCCCGCCGTTCAGGAAGTGGCGCCGCTGGCGGCCATGCGCCTGTTCGAGGAGGGGGCGGCACTCTTCGTGGACACCCGCCGGCCCGAGGAGATGGCGGTCTCGATGCTGCCCGGGGCCGTCTCCCAGGCCGAATTTCTGGAAAACCCGGAGCGCTACGGCGGCCGGACCGTCGTCGTCTACTGCACCATCAGCTACCGCAGCGGCCTGCTGGCCGCGCGTTTGGCCGAGCAGGGGATCACGGTTTACAATCTTCAGGGCGGCCTGCTGGCCTGGGTGCTGGAAGGCGGGCGGGTTTACGACGGCGCGGGCGAGACCCGGCGGATTCACGTCTACGGCCAGAAATGGAACTACCCCCCGGCGGGTTACGCGTCGGTCACCTTCGGCTTCTGGGACCGCCTGCGGCGCTGAGGGCCGCCGGCTGAAAGGCAATATAATGGTAGCGCCCATCTATCTGGACTACAACGGCACCACCCCGCATGCCCCGGAGGTAATCGCGGCCATGCGGCCGTTTCTGGAGAACGTCTTCGGCAACCCCTCCAGCGGCCACTGGTACGGCATCCGGCCCAAGCGCGCCCTGGAGCAGGCCCGCCGCCAGGTGGCGGGGCTCTTGGGCTGCGCGCCGGCGGAAGTGGTTTTCACCAGCGGCGGGACCGAATCCAACAACCATGCCATCCGGGGGGTGGCGGCGGCGGCAAGCGGCCGCGGCCGGCACATCGTCACCAGCGCCGTCGAGCACCCGGCCGTGCTGACGGTCTGCCGCCACCTGGAGACCCGGGGCGTTGCCGTGACCGTAGTGCCCGTCGACGGCGAGGGGTTGGTGGACCCGGCGGATGTTGCGGCCGCCATCCGGCCCGACACCATTCTGATTTCCCTGATG
Organism: Desulfobacterales bacterium; assembly: GCA_049284575.1. Classification (GTDB taxonomy): domain Bacteria; phylum Desulfobacterota; class Desulfobacteria; order Desulfobacterales; family JAABRJ01; genus JAABRJ01. The sequence goes on along the minus strand of JBAPYE010000460.1, from coordinate 13,973 downwards.
CATGCCAACAACGAGGTGGGCACCGTCCAGCCGCTGGCCGAGGTCGCGGCCCTGGCGCGCCCGCGGGGGATCCTGGTGCACACGGATGCGGCCCAGTCGGTGGGCAAGATCCCGGTGGACGTGGCGGCGCTGGGGGTCGATCTGCTCTCCGTGGCCGGTCACAAGCTCTATGCCCCCAAGGGGGTCGGGGCGCTTTACATCCGCCACGGGGTCGGCCTTGACAAGTTGTTGCACGGTGCGGGGCAGGAAAACGGGCGGCGCGCCGGAACCGAAAATGTGCTCGAAATCGTCGGGTTGGGCGAGGCCTGCGAGGTCGCCGCCCGGGACCTGGAAGCCAACCAGGCGCACATGCAGACCCTGCGGGACCGGTTGCAGACGCTTTTGTTCGCAAGCCTCCCAGATGTTCGCCGTAACGGGCACCCCGCAAAGGGGCTGCCCAACACCCTCAGCGTCTCCTTCAAAGGGCTCGAGGCCAACCGCATCCTGGAGGAAATCGGCCTGGAGGTGGCGGCCTCAGCCGGCGCGGCCTGCCATGCCGACACGGTGGCGGTCTCCCACGTGCTGGAGGCCATGGCGCTGCCGCTCGAATGGGCCAAGGGAACCCTGCGCTTCAGCCTTGGGCGCATGACCAGCGCGGCTGAAATCGACCGGGCGGCGGCGGTGGTGATCGCGGCGGTGGTCAAGCTGCGGATGGCCGCAGGTCATTCATAATCGATGTCCTCGCGGAACCTGACGGCGATCCCCAGGCGCTCGACGCGGATGACCTCACCGGTCACCTTGTAGTGCCGCCGCGAGCGGGGCAGGGAAAAGGTCATGGTGACCTCCTGGCCCACCGAAAACCGCTGGCGGGTTTCGATAAAGACTCCGCCGATGCTGAGATCGTCGATAAAATCGCGGACCACGCGGCCGCCGACGGTGTAGTCGATCGCCAGAAAGAGTGCCCTGCGCTTGTGCCGGCGTTTTTCCGCCAAGTAGAAGGCCGTTTGCCGCCGGCCGGCGCGCCGGCCGCAATCCGGATCGGCATTTTGACCGCCCTCGGGGCCGGCCTTGGACCCCGACCCCCCGCCATCGTAGCGCTGGACCAGCTCTCCGGCATACGTTTCGACCAGTTCCTCGGCATACTCCCTGAGCAGATCCGCGATGAGCGACCGGATGCTTTCGGCCTTGCAGTCCTCGATGGCTTCCGGCAGCGGCACGCTGAGCTCCAATGTCGACGTGCCAGGCCCGGGGGCCGCAGGCCGCTTTGGATCGGGAATCGCGTCGACTGCCGGCCCCGCGTCACGGGCGTGCGCCGCTGTCGGCGGGGAGTTGTCCGCCGGGGGGTCTTCGGTGGCTGCGGTTTCTTGCTCGAAGGGGTCCCGCAGCTTTGCCGCCGCCGCCTGCACCAGGTCGGCCCCCAGGGTCTGTTTTTCCCTGACGAACCCCGTCAGGAGAGTCAGGTCCGCGAGGATGTTGATCAGCCGGGGGTGGCCCTGGGAAAAAGCGTAAATCGCCGGGATGGCGTCGGGCCTGAAGATCTGCCGGCGGGCGCCGGCAACCCGCAGGCGGTGCTGAACGTAAACGCCGGTCTCTTTTTCGTTCAGCGGTAGGATGTGGTGGCGGGTGGCGGTCGGTCCACGCAGGAAAGCGTTTGGCGGGCTTTGGATAATATCCAGGAATTCCTCCTGGCCCACCAAAAGAATTTTAAGCGGCGCGGGGGCGGGGGAGGCTTCGGGCTGCAGCAGCCGGTGAAGTTCCTCCAGGTGTTGGGGGGGCAGCCGTTGGGCCTCGTCGATGATCAGCATGGCCTGGCGCCTGTCCGCGGCCGTTTGGTCGAGAAACCGGGTGAACTCGGCCAGAAAGGCCCGTTTGTCGGCGCAGGCGCCCGGGAGGCCGAAGCCGTGGGCCGCAAAGTTGAGGAAATCAAGGATCTCCATCCCCGGGTCCGGGACCCGGGCGGTGATTACGCGGTCGCCCAGACTGTTGATCAGGGCGTTGATCAGCATGGTTTTGCCGGTGCCCACACCGCCGGTCAGCATCAGCAGTCCGCCGCCGCTTTCGACTGCGGTCTGCAGGGTGCCCAGGGCCTTGAGGTGTTTTTCACCCAGCCACAAAAACCGCGGGTCCGGGCTGATTTGAAACGGTTTGGCGTCCAAACGGTAATGCGAAAGGTACATGGTGCGGCCCTGAACGGGTGAATACCGGTTTAAAGAACGCCGCGACCCGTGCAGTCCCGGGTGGGGCCAAGACCTGTCCGGGTGCCCTGCAGGGCGCTGCGCGGCTTACCTTTGTATCGGCCGCGGCGGCCTGCTGCTACAGAATTTTGCTGGATTTCGGAGGGTTGAGTGAAAGCGAGGCGAAAAAGGGCGGCCGCCAAGGCCGGGTGCTCACCCCAGCAGCAGCAGCCCCATCAGCACCCCATCGGGGCTGTCTTGGGGGTCGCAGGCGGCGGTCAGGGGGTGGATCGGCCACCCGGCGTCCTCGGCCAGTTTGAAGGCGTTGATTCCCGCCCCCGAAAGCGAGGGGCGGGCCGCCCGCGGGTAGCGGCACGTGAAAGGTGGGCGCAGCGCCACGCAAACCGGTTGGCTGGGGCAGAAAAGGGTCTTGCAGGACCCTGCGCCGAAGCCCAGGCGGCGCGAGATTCCCCGGCGCCGGGCATAGCGCTCCAATGCCGCTGCGATGATGTGGATTTTGCGGGCGACCGGGTGGTGCGCGTCGGTCAGCAGGCGGCAGGCGGGTACATCGATTTTGAAGACCAGGGCATGCGAGAAGCGGCCTATCCGCCCGCGCAGTTGGTCCGGACGGATGCTGTAAGGCGGGCAGTTGCGGCTGCGGCCGAAGGCCGGGCAGCGGGGGGTGTGACAGAAGACCGCCAGCGCGTCCTCGATTGAAACCACGCCGGCCGCCAGGACGACGGCATCTGCGGCGCCCAGCGCCAGTGCTCGGCGGGCAAGGTCAGCCGGCAGGTGTCCCAGTCTGGTGTTCATCCATCCTTCCGGAATTTTTTGAGCCGCGCGGCAATCCGCCCCATGTCAATCAGGGCCGCGGTTTCCGGCGGCATCAGGTGGGCCAGGATCACCACAGTGGTGCGGTCCTCACCATTGGGGAAGGGGTGCCGCCATGAAACCGGTTTGGCGGGCCATGGCAAAAGCTGTCGGTTGGTGGCCGGCGATGAGCCGGTGCTTGGCCTGTTCGGCGAGGTGTTGGAGTTCCTTGAACGCTGAAATCATGTCCAGGCGGGCTTGCTGAATGCGCTCCAAATTGTTGGTCTTAAGCTCGGCCATGTAGCGCCGGTGAGTGGCGGCATAGCGTTTGGACATGGATTCGATGTCCTGCACACCTCCGTTGAGATCAATGCTTGCGCCCATTTGGGTTATCTCCTTGCTGTGATTGCATCACCCGGTGCATTCAAAAAAAAAGCCGAGTCACCACATGTTGTTGGCAACTCGGCTATCTCCTGGGAGACCCGTAGCTTTCCGCCCCTGCATCACTGCAGGTTTGGCTTTAACATACGTCTCAAAATTTTTAGTTGAATGCAGTCTGAAAGGAATGATCGGTTCAGAGTGTTGACAGCACTACAGCAAATACAATGCCAGGCGCTCAGCGGATTCCAGCCGGCGCGAACCGGAAGGCTCCCGGATGTCTCATTTTTAAAAAATTACATTTTATTTCAAGTTCTTGGATAATAAGGTGGCCCTGACTGAAGGGGGGGTCAGCAGAAGGTTTCGGCCGAAGAATGTCATCTTTTTTGTTCACTGCCTTGGCTACAAAATCGTACGGACTTCTGCCCCGCAGCTGGCTCATGCCAGCGCGCAGCCCCGCCTCGGATCGGCTGTGACCGCCCGGCTGTTTCGGCTACCGGATGTCAGACGGACGCCGGATCGTCAACCGACGGATGGTCACCGCCGCCTCCGGGCGGTCCATGGGACCGGTTTTGACCGCGCCGATGGCCTGAATCACCTCCAGGCCTGTGACCACCCGGCCAAAGACCGCGTGCGTGCCGTCCAGGTGCGGGGTGGGGGCCAGGGTGATGAAGAACTGGCTGCCGTTGGTGTCGGGCCCGGCGTTGGCCATCGAAAGCACCCCCGGACGGTCATGTTTCAGGCTGGGCGCGAATTCGTCCTTGAAACGGTAGCCCGGTCCGCCCAGGCCGTTGCCCTGCGGGCAGCCCCCTTGGATCACGAACCCGCCAATGACCCGGTGAAAGCTCAGACCATCGTAGAATCGCCCTTTGCGGAAGGTTTCCTGGCGGCCTTCGGCCAGGTTGACGAAGTTCCACACGGTTTCGGGGCATTCCCGGGCGTAGAGCACGGCCTCAAAGCAGCCGTGGCTGGTTTCAAACACAGCCGTCAGGCGTTCCAGATCCTCGCGGTAGTCCGATTTTTCGCCTATCATACCCGTGGCTTCCTTTCAGGGCTGGGCATCTTCGATGCAACCGACTCTACCAAATCGGGAAGGGCCGCGTCAATCAGCCGTGCCGCCAAGTGCCGGAATAGAGGACGCCCGGGGGTGGTTTTCCCGCCGCAGGGGCGCTGCGGCCGGTTATCCGGTCTGGACGGCGGCGGTCGTGTTGCCCCGGAATTGGGCCAGCTTGCGATCCTGGAGGCGGCCCAGGGTGATCTGCAGCGGTTCCCCGCGGCGATGGGCGAGCTGCAGCCAGTTGCTGATTTCGGCCTGCAACGCCTCCTCGCTGACCCCCTTGGCGGTGCCGGCGGCAGCCACGGGGTTGTCCACCCGACCGGAATTGATGAAGGTCCATCTGCTGTCGCGGCTTGCCACCACGCCGGTATGCCCGCGCGTCGGGGTGGAAAAGGAGAGGAGCTGGCCGGCAGTCAGGTGGGGCGCCATGGCGGCATAGACCTCGCCGGCGGTTTCAGCGGGGGTCGCGACGGCCTTCAGGGACGTTGTGTAGACCGTTTCCCCGGAAGCCCGGATGAGCCCTTCGCCGTTTAAGAAGGCGTTGGCCGGCCGCCCGTCGGCCAGCGCCATTTCGAGCAATCTGGCTTTCAGACCGTCGGCGCCGTGATAGCGGATTCCCATTTTTTTTAGCCCCTGCACCACGAGGTCGTAGCAGTTGATCTCCGCGTACGGCCGGCCGATGAGGGGCCGCACGGCCTGAACCAGCTCGGAAGTGGCGGGGGCCTTCGGCGGGGCCGGGGCCGCTGCCGGGCGGTGGTCGGTGGGGGTATAGACCGTTTCAGGGGCCTCAGGGACCGGGTCGCACGCGGCGTGGGCTGCTGACGGTCCCCAACTGATCTCGCGGGTGCCCGGGTTCAGCCAGATGCGGGTGCCGATTTGCAGACGCTCAAAGCCCTTGCCCTGGTTGACGTCGGAATGGATGATGCGCCAGCAGCTGCTGCCGAAGCGGGGGTGACGGATCAGAAGATGGGAGACCGTCGGGCGCCGGGCGCTGATGGTTCCCAGGGGCACCCATTCGGAGGTGCGGGGCGCCGCGGCAGCGCCGTCTTCCAGCCGGTCTGCCAGTAAACGCGAAAAACGGCCGGGGTTTCCGGCTCCGCTGGCCGCCGGGGCTGCGGGGGGTGGGCTGCCGGGGGGAATCGATTCGATCTGCATGTTTTTTTCGCCTTCAAGCCCTGTGGGGTCCTGCGGGGGCCCCGGTTATCGGGGCGCCGGGATTAAACCGTTTAAAGCAAAAGAAATGCCTAAATTTCCCCGGGTTCCGGCCGCTGCCGCCCGCCGGCCCTCTAAGCTGGGTGAAAGTTCCCGGCAGGTGCGCGGGGCGGCCACGGGCATTTAATGAGGATGGCGGATGTCAAAACGGCCGGGCCGGCCGTCAAAAACCCCACGCGCCCGATGCCGACCGAGCGCATGGCCACCCGGCGGCCCCCGAGCGGTCGGGGCATCCGGCGGTCTTGAAAACACCCCCCGGCAATATCCGCCGCCGTCGCTTTACTGGCGTCAAACAGTGCTTATTGTACAGTTAAATTACCCTACCCGATGAAGATACGGAGGCCACTATGATGTATTCCAAGACGGTCATGGACCATTTCAGAAATCCTCGAAATGTCGGTGTAATCGAAGACCCGGACGGTGTCGGCGAGGTCGGCAATCCCCTCTGCGGGGACATGATGACCATCTACCTCAAGATCGAGGACGAGCAAATTGCGGACATCAAGTTTCAAACCTTTGGCTGTGGTTCAGCCATCGCGGTTTCCAGCATGCTGACCGAAATCGCCAAAGGCAAGTCCCTGGACGAGGCCAAGCAGATCACCAATAAAGATGTTGCCAAGGCCCTGGAAGGGCTTCCCAAGAACAAGCTGCACTGCTCCAACCTCGGGGCCGACGCCCTGCAGGCGGCCATTCGTGATTTCGAAGACCGCAAGGCCGGGCGCAAGCGGGCAGAACCGATTCCCCGGGAAAAACACGTTGACGAGCACGCGCACGGCAAAAACTGCTACTGCCCATACTGCGACATCGAAATCCAGGAGGGCGTGACCTTTTGCGAGGCGTGTCAGCACAGCCTGGAGGAGGAACATTGACCGGCCGGCCGCCCGGTTTCCGGGAGTGTCTGGCGCCCGAGGCGGGGCCAATGTGCCCGAAGGACCAGCTGGGGGTTTGTTGATCGCTATCGATAGCGAGGAAGGGTGTAAGGATGAACGTCATCAACTTTGATCACATATCGTCGAACCAGATTCTGCCGGAAGCTCAGGATGCCATGATCGCGGCCATCCGTGAGGGCTACCACAACCCTTCGAGCCAGCACACGGCCGGTGAAAAAGCGCTTGCCGCACTGGAGCAGGCGCGTGCCGCAGTCGCCGCTTTGATCACCGCAGGCGATTCCAAAGAAGTGATCTTTACTTCCGGCGGCACGGAGTCGGTCAACCACGCCATCAAGGGGGTAGCTCTGGCCAACGCGGAAAAGGGCAAGCATATTATCATTTCCAACATCGAGCACAATGCGGTCATTCGCAGTGTAAAAAGGTTGAAATCACAGGGGTTTCAGGTGACCTCGATTTCGGTCGACGAATCCGGGCGTGTCAATCCGGACGATATCGCCAAGGCCATCACCGACAAGACCGTTTTGGTTTCGATCATGCACAGCAACAATGAAACCGGCACGCTCCAGCCCATTGCTGAAATCGCGCGGATCGTGAAATCCCGCAACATCATCTTTCACACCGATGCCGTCGACTCGGTGGGCATGCTGCCCATCGACGTCCAGGCGCTGGGGGTGGACCTGCTGAGTTTCGCGGCCAACACCTTTTACGGTCCGACGGGCGTCGGCGGGCTGTATATTCGGCGTGGGACGCGGATCTGGCCGCTCTTGGAGGGCGGGGTTCAAGAGCACAACAAGCGTGCCGGTACCGAAAACCTGATCGGCATCATCGGGGCGGGGGTCGCCGCGGAGGCCGCGCGGCGCGACATGCACGAACGGATGGCGCACCTGACCGGGCTGCGCAACAAACTGCTGACCGATTTGCCCGGCTACATCGACGACTACATCATCAACACCAATTTGGAGCATTGCCTGCCCCACATGCTGTCGGTGTCCGTCAAGTACATCGAGGGCGAGAGCGTCGTTTTGATGCTGGATGATGAGAATTTCGCCGTGTCGACACGCTCCGCCTGTGCCACCGGCTCGCTGCGGGCGTCCCACGTGCTGTTGTCCATCGGGCTCAGCCACGCCGATGCTCAGGGGACGCTGGTGATCGCATTTGGGGTCGAAAATACCGCGGCGGAAGTGGACCGGTTTCTGGAGGCCCTCAGGAAGGTCGTCACATCACTGCGCAACATTTCCCCGCTTTATCAGAAGGGTCGTCTGACCGCTTCCGCCTGATCGCCGGCGGACAGCCTGAAAAAAAGGCCGGGCGGGCTCCCCAGATGGGGCGTCCTTCCGGCCTTTTTATGTGGGCGGCATCTGTTGCCAGCGAAGCTTGCCGCCGGTAAAGGTCTGCCCGCGCGCTGGCCCGTCTGGTCTATTCGCCCCGCTGCTTGATGAGTTTGTGGACGGTCTGGCCGCACCATCGGCCTTTGCCGGAAAAAGTTGGAATGCCGTTTTCCGTCAAGTGTGCGGCGATGGCCGAAAAACTCAGGCCCTTCTCCCGCAGGGCCCGAATGGTGGCCAAGACGGGTTCGCGGTCGTAGCCCGGCTGGCAGGCGTGGGGCAACAGCGCCGGGCTCAGGAGCGGCGCAAGCGTCGCGAAGCGGCGGGGATCGCTCTGGGGGAGGTCGGTCAGCTTGGCCAGGAGCTCCGCGATCTTTTCCAGTGCATCGGCCTTGCGGGCTTCAGCCGCCGCCCGCTGGACCCCGGTCGCGATCAGACGCTCCTGGTTTTCGGCCAGACTGCCTAAACTTTTTTTAATTTCGGGGATTAATTCCGTCAGCAGCTGGTTCAGGGGCTGGTTGTCCACTGGCTGGCGGTTGTTGCCATAGCGGGGGTCTTTGGGCCGTCGCCGATCTGCAGGGTTGAACTGGTTGCCGTTGTAATTTCGTCGGTTCTTGTCGTTTCTTTTGTCCATTGTGTTGCGAAGCGAATGAAGAAAATCATTCATCAAAGTCTCCTTGAGCCCCCGGTTCAACCCGCTTGCCAACGTCCGGGGCAAGAAAAGCGCGCGGGCCGACGGTGTCGCGCTGCGAATCGATCTCGGGAATCCGAATGGGTGAACAATTTCGTGAAACCTAAGTAAGCTCAGGTCGATTGTCAAAAAAATTGATCTACCTGAACAAGCCACCCTGGCCTTCGGTTCTTGCAGGATCGGGCGCCGCGGGGCTTCGCTTGGTGGCAGCCGGTGGCTTATGGTGTCAAAACCCAATGTTGGGTGGCTGTCTCGTCTCGGGTGATGCGGTTTATATCGGCAGCGCCGCCGGCGGGCTTAACGTGAATGCGGATGGCTTCTATGCAGGTGGCCTGCTGACGGGATGCGGCGTTTCAGAGGCGCTGCGGGCATCGACGGGACATGCAGCGCTGCCGGGGCGGGACCCACGGATGTTTCCCCAACCACAAAACAGGCGCCCCCGCGGGAGGCAGGGGCGCCTGGTGCTGTTTAATCGACATCTTGCGGGCCTTGTGCCGATCAGCCCGTGGTGCTGAACTTGTCGGCGATGACGTTGTAGTAGGAGTACTCGGAGACCGACCCCCAAACGCCGATTTGGGCCTGGAACTTCTTGAAGGCCTCGTGCACCTTGCGCGACTGGGCGTCCTTGTCGGCTTCCTCTTCCAGCACCTCCTTGGCGATTTTGCGAAGATCGTTCATCAATGGCTCGGGAAAGCTCAAGAGGTTGACCTTGTGGTCGCGGATCAGGGTTTCCAGCGCGGCGCCGTTGCCGGCCTCGGCCTCGCAGAGGCTCCAGAGGTTGGTTTCCATGGCCACCGCGTCCAGCAGCGCCTGAAGATCCTTGGGCAGGGACTCGTAAGCCTGCTTGTTGAAGATCACCTCGAGGGTCGTGCCGGGCTCGTGCCAGCCGGGGTAGTAGTAATAGGGGGCGGCCTTGTAGAACCCGGCGCGCAGGTCGAGCAGGGGGCCGACCCACTCGGTGGCGTCGATGACGCCGCGCTCCAGGGAGGTGAAAATTTCGCCTCCCGGCAGCAGCACGACGGTGGTGCCGGCCTTGGCGACGACCTTGCCGCCCAGCCCGGGGATCCGCATCTTGAGGCCCTTGAAGTCCTCGATGGTGTTCATTTTTTTGCGGAACCAGCCGCCCATCTGGACGCCGGTATTGCCCTGGGGGCGGGGGATGACGTTAAACGGCGCATAGGTTTCCTCCCACAACTGGAGCCCACCGGCGCTGTAAAACCAGGTGTTGTTGCCCTGGGGGTTGAGGCCGAAAGGCACCGATGAGAACCACTGGGCCGCGGGGGTTTTGCCGGCCCAGTAATAGGAGGCGCCGCTGCCGACCTCGACGGTGCCGGCGGAAACGGCGTCAAACACACCCAGCGCCGGGACCAGTTCGCCTGCGGCAAAGACATCGATCTTGATGCGGCCTTGGGAGACCTCTGTTACCCGTTTGGCAAATCTTTCCGCCCCGGTCTGTAAAACCGGCAAATTGGGGGGCCAGGTGGTTACCATTTTCCAGTTGTAGGTTTTCTCCGCTGCCCGTACGGTCGTCGCCGCCATGCTGCTGGCAGCGACGGCTGCGGCCGCGACGCCCGACTTCTTCAAAAATTCCCGTCTTTTCATGCGGTCCACTCCCCTTTCGTGTGTCTGAGGTTAACCCCAATTCAACCGCGTCACACTCGATTACCCACAATTTTATTAGCTAATTGATAATGGGTATAAAATCAAGAAAAATTAAACGGAATTCCAATAATGAATTGAGTTCAAAAAATGGAAAGTACATATCTGTCCCCGTTTTGCCCGCGGCGCTGCCCGGGTTTCAAAATCCAAAAATGACCTTGGGCAGCCACGTCACGAGATCCGGGAAAAATACCACGATCAGCAGGCCAATCAGCTGAAAGAAAACAAACGGGATGATGCCGCGATAAATATTGCCGGTCGAGATTTCCGGCGGGGTCACCGCCTTGAGGTAGAACAGCGAAAAACCAAACGGCGGCGTCATGAAGGAGGTTTGCAGATTGACGGCGATCAGGATGCAGAACCAGATCGGGTCAAAGCCGAACTCGATCATGATGGGGGCCAGAACCGGCACGTGGATAAAGGTGATCTCGATAAAATCCAGGAAAAAACCGATCACGAAGATCAGGCCCATGACAAACGCCAGAACAAACCATTTGCCGTGATTCTCGGCGATGCCGCCCAGAAAATCCCGCACTAGATGGTCGCCGCCCATGCCGCGAAACACCAGACCGAAGGCGGCCGCGCCTACCAGGATGATGAACACCATGCAGGTCAGCTTGAGGGTGCCGTCCATCACCTCCTGAAACATCGTGAGGTTGAATCTGCGGTTGGCGACGGTCAGTATGGTGGCGCCGACCGCACCCACCGCGGCCGCCTCGGTGGGCGAGGCCACCCCGGCAAAGATCGAGCCCAGGACCGCCATCATCAGGAAAAGCGGCGGGAAAAGGGCCCGGGTGATCTTGCGCAGCATAATGGCCGGGGTCAGGGCCGCCATTTCGGCCTTGGAGATTTTGGGCGCCCAATCCGGCCGGATCCACACCGCCAACAGCACGTAAATGATGTAAAGCGCTACCAGCAAGAATCCGGGCAAGACCGCGCCCATGAAAAGGTCCCCGACCGGCACGCCGACAATGTCGCCGATCAGCACCAGCACGATGCTGGGGGGAATGATCTGCCCCAGGGTGCCGGATGCCGAAACGGTCCCCGTGGCCAGCTCCTTGTGGTAGCCCCTTTTCAGCATGGTGGGCACCGCCAGCAGCCCCATGGTTACCACCGTCGCGCCCACAATGCCGGTGGAGGCGCCCAGCAGGGCCCCCACCACGATCACCGATATCGCCAGCCCACCGCGGATCCGTCCGAACACCAGCCCCATGGTGTCCAGCAGCTCCTCGGCCAGCCCCGAGCGCTCCAGCATGACCCCCATGAAAACGAAAAGCGGCACCGCCAGCAGGGTGACGTTGGTCATGACACCCCAGATCCGCAAGGGGAGGAGGTTGAAAAAGGACCAGCCGAAACCGATCAGGCCGAAAAAAAGGGCGGTGCCAAGCAGGGTGAAGGTGACCGGGAAGCCGGCCATCAGGAGAATCGTCAAGGCGAGAAACATCCAGCCGGGCAGGTATTCCATCAGCGTTCCCCCTGCTCTTCGAACAGGTCAACACCGCGGATGGTGAACCAGCTCTTGATGCCCAGGGAAACCCCTTGCAGGGCGAGCAGCAGAAAGCCGGCCGGGATGGTGGCCTTGATGATGAACCGGTAGGGGATGCCGCCGGGATCGGGGGACCCCTCCAGAATGCTCCATGAGTTGTAGACAAAGTTCAGGGAGGTGGAAAAAACCAGGTAACATCCCGGCAGGAGAAAAAAAATGACGCCGATCAGGTTGATCCAGGCCCGGGCCCGCGGGCTGACCTGCTGGTAGATGATGTCCACCCGCACATGCCCGTCCTTGAGAAGCGTATAGCCGGCCCCCATGAGAAAGATAAAGGCGAAGAGGTGCCATTCCAGTTCCTGGGTAAAAACGAAACTGATCTTGACGGTGTAGCGCATGACCACGTCGATAAAGACCACTGCAACCACCAGCGCCGTGACCCAGGAAACGCCGCGGCCGACCCAGCTGTTGAGCGTGTCGATCCAGTTGCAGAGCCTTTTGAGCCATTCCATTCGTGTGATCCTTGAGGTTTGCGGTTCAGTCGGTCGTTGCGCCCGCTCGCAGGGCACTTAGAGGTGTCCGGCGTCCCGGAGCGCATATTTCAACTTTCGCTCTTTAAATATCTTATGATGAATTGTCAACCGATGAAGTTGGTAAAACAAATGAACAGCATTCAAGTTCCTCGACCTTCTTTTCGACAGGCGCGACTTTCGCACCGCGCCACACGTCGCCCCGGGGGGTGCTCCCCCGTCGGCGGGCGGCGGCAGCGCCCCGAAAATGACGCGGCTTTAACCGAAAGGGCTTGTTTGCCGGGGGGAAACTTGATAAAGCTGCTGCGGAACTGCTTGTAAGGTCGGCGGCCGCGGGCGGGTCCCAGAAGCCACCCGGCCGGCTGCGGCACCGACCGCCGGGACCACCCGGAAATCCGGGGAAATCGGAACCACTTTCACCGACAGGGGATCGGAATGGCAACAACAGGGTATTGGGCGGATAATTACGTCGAGAAAAGGCGGTCCGCCGCGGAGGCCATCGGCCTGATTCGGCCCGGCAAACGGGTGTTTATTGGGTCCTCCTGCGGCGAGCCGCAGTGCCTGGTGAGGGCGCTTTCGGCGGTTTCCAACCGTCTTACCGATTTGGAAATCGTTCGCCTGCTGACCCTGGAAAGTACACCGCTGACCATGATCGCCGACAAGACCCAGTGCCAGAACCTCAACATCCGCTCGTTTTACCTGGGTTCTGCCAGCGCCAAACACATCGCCCAGAACAAGCGCTTCATCACACCCATCAACCTCTCGGCGATCCCGCGGCTCTTCAAGAGTCGCCGGCTGCCGATCCACGTTGCGCTGATCCAGGTCAGCGCACCGGACGATTTCGGCTGGATGAGCCTGGGGGTTTCGGTGGACATCACCCTGGCCGCGGCCCTCTCGGCCGACCTGGTGATCGCCCAGGTCAACAGCCGCATGCCTCGCATCCTGGGGCGCAGCTTCATTCACGTCAACGACGTCGACGTCATCGTGGAGCACGACGAGGATGTGCTGACCATCGGGCGGTTGCCCGACATGGAGTCGGCCAACACCATCGGACGGCTGATCGCCCGCCTGATCGAGGACGGCTCCACCATTGAAATCAGCCTGGGCGCCACCCCCCAGGCCACCCTGCTGGCCCTTTCTGACAAAAACGATCTGGGGATCCACACCCAGTACATCACCGACGGCATGATGCGGCTGGTATCCGAAGGGGTCATCACCAACCGCAAAAAAGGTTTCAATGACGGCAAACTGGTGGCCAGCAGCGCCATCGGCACCCAAAATCTATACGAATTTCTGGACGACAACCCCTCCATCGAGTTCTATCCCTCCGATTACGTCAACGATCCCAATATCATTTCACGTCACAATAAAATGGTCTCCATGAACGTGGCCATGGCCATGGATCTCACCGGCCAGGTGGCCGCCGACGCCCTGCCGTTCAACCATTTTTCCGGCGTCACCGGGATGGTGGATTTCATGCGCGGGGCGGCGCAGTCCGAAGGCGGCAAGGCCATCCTGATGCTGCCCGCAACGGCTGAGCAGGGAACCAAAAGCCGGATCGTGCCGCGCCTGGGTGACACCGCGGTGGTGGTTCCTCGCGGCGACGTGCACTACGTCGTGACCGAATTCGGGGCGGTCAACCTCTTTGGAAAAAGCCTGCAGGAGCGCGCCATGGGCATGATCAGCATCGCCCACCCCGATTTTCGCGAGGAGCTTTTCAGCCAGGCCAAGGAAATGGGGCTGCTGGGGGCCGAGCGCACCCTGAAAGAGTCGGTCCACGGT
>JBAPYE010000459.1:0-4157 GCA_049284575.1 Desulfobacterales bacterium | reverse complement strand
CGCACCGAGGATAAAGGCGCTGCCCAATACCGGGCGGAAAAACTGCACCGCCCCCTCCTCGGCCAGTTGGGTCAGGCCTTTCTGGAGCTGTTTGAGCTTGAGGGGGTTTTTGAGCAGGACGCGGCGGAAATGTTCCGGCGCGAAGTTGGGGATTCCCGTAAACTGCAGCGGCTCTTTGTCGGAGAAGGTGTCTCCGATCTTGATGGTCCCGTGGTTGTGGATGCCGATGATATCCCCGGGATAGGCTTCTTCCACGTGGGCGCGGTCCTGGGCCATGAAAATCGTGGCATTGGCCCAGGTGACCTCTTTGCCCAGCCGGTGGTGAATCACTTTCATACCGCGCGTGAACTTGCCCGAGCAGATGCGGATAAAGGCGATCCGGTCGCGGTGGGCGGGATCCATATTGGCCTGGATTTTAAACGCAAACCCCGAAAAAGGCGTCTCCAAGGGGGAGACGACCCGGGTGGTGGTGGCGCGCGCGGTGGGCGCTGGGGCCATCTCCACGAAGGCGTCCAGGAGCTCCCGTACGCCGAAATTGTTGATGGCACTGCCGAAAAAAACCGGGGTCTGGTTGCCGCGGCGGTAGTGGGCCTGTTCCAGCGGGTTGGCGGCGCCCTCCAGCAGCGCGATGTCCTCGCGCAATTCTTCGGCTTGGCGGCCGAGCAGCGCGTCCAGCCGCGGGTCCGCCAGGTCGGTGAACACCAAACCGTCGGTGTCGCGGGTGTCGCTGCCGGGGCTGAAGAGGTGCAGGGTCTGGCGGTAGAGGTTGTAAACGCCCCTGAAATTTTTACCGGCGCCGATGGGCCACGAAAGCGGTGTGCACTCGATCTGGAGCTTGTCTTCGATGTCCGTCAGGAGGTCCAGCGGGGGCAGCCCGTCACGGTCGAGCTTGTTGATGAAGGTGATGATCGGGGTGTTGCGCATCCGGCAGACTTCCATCAGCTTTTCGGTCTGGGGTTCGACGCCTTTGCCGCTGTCGATCACCATCAGGGCGCTGTCCACGGCGGTCAGCACGCGGTAGGTGTCTTCGGAGAAGTCTTGGTGGCCGGGTGTGTCCAGCAGGTTGATCTCGAAGTCGCGGTAGTTGAATTTCATGACCGAGGTGGTCACCGAGATGCCGCGCTCACGTTCGATGGCCATCCAGTCGCTGGTGGCGTGGCGGGCGGCCTTGCGGGCCTTGACGGCCCCGGCAAGCTGGATGGCGCCGCCGAAAAGCAGCAGTTTTTCGGTCAGGGTGGTCTTGCCGGCATCGGGGTGGCTGATAATGCCGAAGGTGCGCCGTCGGCGAACCTCCTCTTGCTGCTGTTTTGGCATCTGAACATCCTCTGTGACCTGTCCAAGGCAAATGTCACAGATCTCTTCCGACAAGGTCGGGTGTTGGAAAAAAAAACGGGACCGAAATCGGACCCGCCGAAACTAATCAATGTTACGTCAAGTGGTTTGGGTTGTCAAACACCGGGTGGGGCCTGCACCCAGGCAAACGGGTCAAAGCGCTGGGCCAGGAGGTGGTGGATCGGCAGAAACAGGGGGGCGGGCAGCCGCGGCCACGCAAACCATTCCCATCGTTCGCATTTCTCGGGCTCCCGGACCTCAGGTTCTCCCCGGGGAGCCCGGGCGATGGCGTAAAGCGTGACGTAGTGGCGGCCTTCGGTTGCAAAGACGTCGTTGGTGTAGGGGCCCAGCTGCACCGGGCCCAACTTCAGGCCGGTTTCTTCGTGGACTTCGCGGCGGGCGCAGGCCGCGATGGTTTCGCCGAACTCCAGGTGTCCGCCGGGAAACTGCCAGGTGCCGGCCCCATGGGCATTTTTACGTTTCCCCAGAAGCACGCGGCCGTCGCGGATCAAAATGACGCCGACCCCCACGCGGGGGTCCGGCGATATGGGTGTCGCAGCGGTCATGGGTCGCTTTCACCGCCTTTCCCGGCTTTGGTTTTTGAGGAACCGGTCCTTCCGCCGGCAAGCGCCGGAAAAGTGCCCGGATCAGGGCGCGCGCCCGGCGGGGTCGCGGCGGGTGGTGTTGCGGTGGGTCTCAGGCAGGCGCCGCCGTGGGGCCGGCAGCGTTTGGGCAGCCGGACGGAGAAAAGGGTGCCTTCCCCCGGACGGGATTCCACGCTGATCGTGCCGCCGTGTTCACGGATGACCTTCTCGGTGATGAAAAGCCCCAGGCCGGTGCCCTGGTTGCCCTTGGTGGAGTAAAACATGGTGAAGACCTCCCTCAGAGCCTCCGGGGCCATCCCGCCGCCGTTGTCGCGGATCTGGATCAGGACGTGATCTTGATCCTGAGAGGTGCTGAAGACAATCCGGTGGGGTCTATCGCTGGGGTCCTCGATGCAGGCCTCCATGGCGTTTTCCAGGATATTGAAAAGTGCCGAGCGCACGATGCCCGCATCGATCTCGACGGCGACCCGCGCCGGGTCAAAATCGCACACCAGGCGGACATCCGCCCCGCGGATCTTGGCTTCCATCTGATGGGCGACGTCGCAGACAAACCCCAAGAGATCCACCTGCTCGATGGTGAGCTCCCGTTTTTTGGCGTAGTAGAGGATATTGAGCACCACTTTGCGGATACGCTCCACCATCATCCGGGTGATTTCAAGCCCTTCCTCGATCTGAGCCGGCATGTCGCGGTAAAATCCGGCGTCGATCAGAAAGAGGCCGGCGTCCAGACCGGTCAGAACCCCTTTGATGCCGTGTGAGATGGAGCCGATCATCAGGCCCAGCGAGGAGAGGTTGTGCTCCAGCTCCCGCAGGTGGGTGACGTCCACAAAAATCACCAGCACCTGGACCAGCTTGCCGCTGGCGCTTTTGATGGGCGCCGTCCAGACCATGGCATTGAGGCTGCGGCCGTTTGGGGCGGCCAGGAACATCTCGGCCTGGTGGGGCTCGCCGTCCTGCAGGCTGTGCTCGATCGGGCTCTTGCAGCAGGGCTTGCGCGCGAAGCTGAAGTGGTCGAAAAAGTCGATGCCGGTCTCCTCGCCGAAATCCTCCTTGAAGCGGCGGTTGACCGCCGTTATGCGGCCTTTGCGGTCCAGCACGGCGATGTGGCAGGGCACCTCGTCGAAGAGCATTTCATAGCGCTGGCGGGTGCGCTGCAGCTCGAGTTTGATGTCCTTGATTTCCTTGCTGCCGGTGGCGACTTCAAGAATCAGGTCAACCTCGCCGTCGTTGTTGTAAATCGGGGCGCAGTGGACGATCATCGGCACCTTGCGGCCGCTGCGGTAGCGGGCCGTCGCGCGGGTGGTGTAAACGATCTCCGAGCGCATGCTGATAGCCACGGGGCAGGTTTCGGCCTTGCCCGCGTCGCCTTCGTAGATCTCCCAACTGCGGGTCCCCAGACGGTGGCCGAAATGGCGGTTGAAGATGGGGTTGGTGGCCACCAGCCGGAGATCGCGGTTGTGCAGGGAGACGAAATAGGGCGTCTGGTTGAAGTATTCCACCCCGCCCTCGACGTCGCGGGCCAACAGTCCGATAAAATGCGACACCTTGTCGACGACCTGCTTGACGGCCAAGAAGCGTTCGGTGTCCACCCGTTCGGCCAGCCGGGCCGCGATCTCGGCCGAAAGCCCGTTTTCCAGCGCCTCCGACCGCCGTTGAAGGCGCGCAAGGCGCAGACAGCGCTCTACGGCGGCCACCAGGGCCCCGGCACCGGCGTCGCACGGCAGAAAGGCGGCGGCCGTATGCCCCAGGCGTTCTACGGCGGCGGCCCACGCCTCGGGTGAAGCCAGGACCACCAATTGCGGCGGCGGCGAGAGCGAGCTGAGACGCGCCAGGTGCTCCGGGCTGAGCAGTTGCTCTTCGGCCATCACGACCGCCGGCGGCTGCCCGGTGATCGCAGCGAGGGCGGATTTGGCCTCGGCAAAGGTCTCGATCCCGGCGCCGCCCAGCGCGGCAGCCAGCCGGCGGCGGTCGGTTGCGGCGGCCGCCAGCACAAAAATGGTGTCTTTCATGATGCTCATTCCGTCGATGAACCCGGCGCGGGCTTGAGTACGGGTGCGCGCCCGCCGCTGGTCCCGGTCACACCCGCGGTGGCCCGCGGCCTAAAGTTGCTCACGAAGTGGCGGGTGGGCCGTTGCACAGGTGCGGAGATAGTCCCGCAGGGCGTCGCGCGTGCTGGAAAAGGCCAAATCCTGCCAGGGAATTTCTTCCGGCGCGAACAGG
>JBAPYE010000458.1:0-2326 GCA_049284575.1 Desulfobacterales bacterium | reverse complement strand
CGAGGGCCCATGTCGCGGTGGGTCAACTTGAACCACGCTCGGGCGAAGGCGTCCGCGAATTCCTCGGGGTTTTCCAGGTAGCGCCTTGCAATCGGTTCGTAAATCGGATCAAAGCGCAGGGAAAGGTCCGCCGTGGTCATCATGGGCCGGTGCTTCTTCGACGGGTCGTGTGCGTCGACCACCATGTCCGCTTCGTCCACGTCCTTGGCCAGCCACTGATTGGCGCCGGCCGGGCTCTTGACCAGTTCCCACTCGTATTTGAACAGCACTTTCAGATAACCCATGTCCCATTTAGTCGGGTTCGGCTTCCAGGCGCCCTCGATGCCGCTGCCGATCGTATCGCCGCCTTTGCCGTTGCCGAAGCTGCTCTTCCAGCCGAGGCCCTGCTCTTCGATGGGGGCGGCCTCAGGCTCGGGCCCCACATGGGTTGCAGGGCCGGCGCCGTGGCATTTGCCGAAGGTGTGCCCGCCGGCGACCAGTGCGACGGTCTCCTCGTCGTTCATCGCCATGCGCGCGAAGGTCTCGCGAACGTCGCGGCCGGAGGCGACCGGGTCCGGGTTGCCGTTCGGCCCTTCCGGGTTCACGTAAATCAGACCCATCTGTACGGCGGCCAGCGGGTTTTCGAGATCGCGGTCGCCCGAATAGCGTTTATCGCCCAGCCAGGTGTCCTCGCTGCCCCAGTAGATGTCCTCTTCCGGCTCCCAGACATCCTCGCGTCCGCCGCCGAAGCCGAAAGTCGGCAGCCCCATCGACTCGATGGCGCAGTTGCCGGCAAGGATCATCAGGTCGGCCCAGGAGATTTTCCGGCCGTATTTCTGCTTGATCGGCCAAAGCAGACGCCGCGCCTTGTCAAGGTTCACGTTGTCGGGCCAGCTGTTGAGAGGCGCCAAGCGCTGAGAGCCGGACCCCGCGCCGCCACGGCCGTCGCCCATGCGATAGGTGCCTGCGCTGTGCCATGCCATCCGGATGAAAAGCCCCCCGTAGTGACCGTAGTCGGCCGGCCACCAGTCCTGCGAGTCCGTCATCAGCGCATACAAATCCTTTTTCAGGGCGTTTAGGTCGAGTTTTTTAAATTCTTCAGCGTAGTTGAATGCCTCTCCCATGGGATTGCTCAAGTTGGATTGCTGATGAAGAATCCTGAGGTTGACCTGGTTCGGCCACCAGTCCCGGGTCGATGTGCCACCGCCGGCAATGGGGTTGCCTCTCCTGCCCGTTACCGGGCACTTGCTGTCTTCTGTCATGGTGTTTTCTCCTTTCGTCGTGGGTATTGTGGAAAAACTTCTACATAATAATGATTCTCTTTCCATTTGGCAAATGCCGGCAGCAGGAACGCGTTAAAGCCGCGTCCCCTGCTTGCGCTTGTCGACCATTGGCTTTTTTTTCTTCTTTTTGCGGACTTTTCCCGAGCCGGCTGCTTTAACCTTTACCTTATCCTCAACCGTTTCGCGAAACATAGCATAGTGACGCTTGACCCGATCCACATATGTGGTGTCCGCGAGCAATACGCTGCGCAGAAAATTCAAGAGCGCTGGCGCAAGATTCGATTGCGGACTTGCAAGATTCAGGGCCGGTCCCTTTAATTCATTGATGATTCGTGGGTCTTTGACTCCCATCCATTTTGCGTAAAATGTAATGTCTTCCCATCCCCATGCGATGACAGCTTGGATATCTTAAGGTGAATGGGACATTCTTGAATCCTTGGCATAAGATATTGGGATGGGGTTTTATTCCCATCTCTGCCAATCGATCAATTGCTCCCGCTTGACTCCAAATCGCAAAAATCAATGAAAGGGAAAAATACAGGGAAAACGTTGAACATCGGTGGCATTATGATAATGATTTTAATTTATTAAGGTATTATTGACCATACTTGGGAAAATGGAAGCGTGTCAATCATAAAGACACTCTGTCATAGCGGGGTGTGCTCCAATTTGGGATTACGGTGGCGTCCATGCAGGGGATTGCGGGCACGCCAATGCATTCATTCCTTTTTTTCATTAAATTCAGATTAGCCTGGAAACCCCGACAACGCAGTGCCCCTGTGGAATTGTTCTGCTTAGATTTAACCCGTAGAGAGGCTGAAAATCGCAGTTTTAGGTTTTTTTGAATCTTTGCCCGTCAAGTTGCAGCGGGAGAAAAAGGCATTACTGTGAATTTAATCAATCCGTGGATATTA
The DNA here is from genome assembly GCA_049284575.1 of Desulfobacterales bacterium. Lineage (GTDB taxonomy): Bacteria > Desulfobacterota > Desulfobacteria > Desulfobacterales > JAABRJ01 > JAABRJ01. Next base: position 150 of record JBAPYE010000458.1, on the reverse strand, counting down.
GAAAAGGTCGACACTTTTCATGCCACAATCGGCTGTAGGGAAGTGGCCGGCGGCCTATGGCGAGAGTCCGGATATTACCCAACCTGGCTTACATTTCGTGAGCACCTTGCCTTCCGCATACCACTTTGGGAGATTCTGCCGATCCGGCAG
>JBAPYE010000457.1:0-7521 GCA_049284575.1 Desulfobacterales bacterium | reverse complement strand
GGCCTACTCCGCACTTGAACGCCGGCTTCAGGAACTCCAGGAGGAAAATTACCGGGACGCCCTTCGCATCGAGGCCTTGGAGTCGGAATTGGCCGAAATCAATTTTGCCTTTGAGATACTGCGCGGTGAAAAACGGAAGGAAAGAAAACCGGAATAGGCCGGTTCCCCGGTGGGACCGGCAAGTTTTTACCAAGGGTCCCGAATGACCCTATTCGACGACATTTATCCTGTCCCGCAATTTGCCGGAACACTTAAAACCGACAACTTTGCGGGGCGGTAAAATCATTTCATCCCCGGTTGCCGGGTTTCGCCCTCTACGCGCCTTTTTTTCATGCACGCAAAATTTGCCGAATCCACTGATCAACACATCTTCCCCTTTGGCAAGGGCTGATTTAATCAGTTCCAGGAGCGACTCGACCGCATCGATCGTCTTCTGCCTGGGCAGACCGAACCGCTCTTGAATCGAATCGACAATGTCATGTTTGATCAAGGCCATAAAGAGTTTCCTTCGATTGGAACATCGCGGGGCGGGCCTCGGTGATCATGGCCCAAGGATGTGACGACTTTTTTCAGAAACCGTTTGATGTCGAAAGGTTTTCCTGCAAGACGCGAAGGATCCCGAACAGCTGAGGTCCCAGGATGGGGCCAGCGGCAAGCTCCAGGGCCGCCCGCATCATAGGAATGATTGCAGCACACTGGCCGCGGCCACGGTAATGCCCAAAACAAGCGTGATCTTGGCCGCCAAACGGGGTAACGGGACCGGGACCGGCGCAGCCCCCGAGTGCTGGCGTTGCCCCCGCCAGCGATCCCTAAAGTGCCGCCCCAGGTTAATGCAGCGCTGCAGCACCAGCCCGCCGTAGCAGCCGGCACCGGCCACGGCGCCCAGAACAATGCCCACAATCATCAGCACCAGGAGGACGCCGGTAAATTGCAGTACGGAGAGGCTGCCGCCCAGCGGTCCGTTGCCGGCGTGCACGAGGGTCAGCATCAGATCGGAAAAGACCCTGAAACCAAGGCATGTCAACGGGACGCTGGCAGTCGAGAGAAAGGCGACCTTGTAAGGGGTTTGAAGCGAGAGGGTGGAGAGAATGATGCCGATGGCCGCGGCAAGCACGACAAAATGTGCCCAATGGTTCAGAATATCTGAAAAGGTTTCCCAGCGAAGAGAGAGAAGATTGAAGAAAATCAGGCTAAAAAGGATGGTCAGACCAAAAATGAGGCGGGGACTCCAAAACTGGTCGACGGTTTGGTTGCTTTGCATGTCTGGTCTCCGAGCTGCAGCCCCTCTTCAATCGTTATGGCTCATTTTTCAGATTTGCGCCGCGCCCCTCCCCGGAGCATTACCAGCTGCCGCGGGGCTTTGCCAGCATGAAGGCCGGCGCACAAACCGTCGCCATGACATCCGCATTCCGGCCGTATCCTCACAGCCGGCGCAAAGCAAAGGCGATTGCCAAAAGAGCGAAGACCTGATCCAGGGCCGCTTGCGGCCTTGGCGACACCCCCCCTATAAACGGTTTTGGCACTTGAGTGCAACAAAATTTTTCTAAGGGGCTGTCATCGTGCGGCCCGTAGGGGCAACCCGAGCCAAAATTACCAAAAAACGTCAGCATGATGGCGGCGGCGGTCACCTTCGCCGCGAAAGAAGCGCGGCCCGGCGCAGCATGGAAACCGAGCGGGCGGAAAACCCACCCCCCGACAACGGGGGCAGGTTCTTTTTCCCGGCGGGCGCCGCCAAGCGGCTGCAAGGCTTTTGACGCGATCGCCCCCTATAGCAGCTGCCCGATATCGATCCCCAATGCGACGCACTTCTCGCCCTCCATACAGGCGGACGCATCCCGATCCTCCAGGTAGTGGCGTACCCGTTTGCCTTTGTATTCCAAATCCACCGCCCACGCCTTTTTTTCATCACTCCAGGTGACTTTGGTGTCGATCCCGCAGGCCCCGATTTGCGGGTAGATTTCTCGAATCTTGCTACACAGTTCATCTTTGTCGTACATGTCCTACCTCCTTTTGCTTGTGGGTTGCCGCTCGCCAGCCGCCCCCCTCCGGCAGCGGGTCAAGACGGTCGATCGCGTCCGGCTCGTCGGAAATGGGAGGCTTTGCCATAGGTGACGTCAGCGCTCTCCTTGAGGGTTTCACTGAGTAACCTAAGGCTGGGGCGTATCAATGGCAAACCTGTAGCCTGCCCACGGCCCGCGCGGCCGGTGTTTTCCAGCGGCTGGAAAGCGCGCGTCTGGAAATCGGCACTGCTCAGAATACCACGCCCTGCCCAATTGACCGCCATGATACACAATATTTGTATGATATCACAGCGAAATGTCAACTGCGAAGTCCGCTGCTGATGGCCGTCCGATGCAGATCGGGGGTCCTCTCCCGGAAATCGGATTCATCAATATTTCAAACTAGATATAGAAAATTCAGCGTTGACAATTCTTCATCACTCCGGTACCTTGAACTTATTCATCTTATCGTTTGGAACTTTCCCCGGCCCCGCACGGGAGCCGAAGGGTATCCCGCTTGGGGTGCTGTCGCCCGTTTGGCGCGATCCCAAAAAAACGATTTTTGACCAGCGCCGTATCCCCCACCGTGTTTTGACCGAGAGCGAAACGCCCAACGGGCGGCCGGGTAAGCCTATGAGCCCCAAAAAGCCGGATCAACACGCATCCCCCGCCGCCTGCCAAGCGATCTGCCCTGTTTGCGGGGCGCGAAACCCCGAGAGCTGCAGCGCCCTCGAGAAGCTCGGAACCCGCAGCCTTGAAGCGGATCACCGCGAAATTTGCCCGGTCTGTGGCAGTGATTATGCCCTGGTGGTATGGGCACGGGGCTTTAAGATGTGTGAGCTTTGCTTTGAAAACATTGACCAGGCCCTGAGAATCCTGCGGCACAAACACAAAAAACGCCTGGAGCGGATCCTGCTGGAACTCGACCGCTGAAGGGAAAAACCTCATGGACGAGACATCCGACAAGCTGATCAAATTCCCTGAAAGGGTGAATCAGATTCTGGCCAAGTACAGCCGGCAATACGACGCCATCAATCGTATTGGGCGCCTGTGGGACTCCAAGGCGGAGCCATCTCCCAGCGAGGACCCCGGCAAGGCCGACCATCGTGGGCACCGCTTCCTTGAGCAGGTCCAGTCCAGTAATTTTGACGCAACCTATCTTCAGAAGGTGGTCGAAGAGATCAAGCTGATTGAGGAGGGGCTGAAAACACTGATCGCCGCCCGCACCCGTAAAATCGTCGAGGAGAGCGTGCCGGTGGAAAAGCAGCGGCCGGTGGCCTACGGCCTGGTGCGCAGACTGTTGGTGAAGCTGGGCTGGCTGCGCCAGAAGATGGAAACCTTCACCGATTACGAAGTCGTCCGCAAGGAGGTCCCCCGTGAACCCAATGAGGTCGCCATCACCGAGTTCAGGGGCATGATCGATCGCTACATCGAAAGCCTCGTGACCCTCAACGGCGGCCTGCGCGGTACCGTCCAGGAGGTCTGCGCCATCGTCCAGAATTTAACCGACGTCAGCGACGTCTACACCGATCAGATCCACCGCGATCGCAAAGCCTATTACGAACAAATCCGCCACAGCCGCGACCTCGAGGGACAGCTGAATGAGATTGCCGCGCTGCATGAGTCCTTGAGTCCGCTGAACGCCCGCTTTCCGGATGTCGAAAAAGCCCGGGATCACCTCGAGATGGCGCTTGGTGACAGCCAGGGGATGGAGTTCAAGCTGAAAACCGGCATCGACATGAGCGTCAATTACCAGGCCGCTTTGAAAAGTTACCGCCGACTGATCAACGATTTCAAGGAGCGGGGCGATATCCATGTGAGCATGGTCGAGAAATTCGCCCAGGGGGCCAGTCACATGAAGATCGCCGTGGACAATGTCTCCCAGATCTGCTCGGGGGTGGCCAAGGTCACCCAGTCCATGATCATGATCGTGGAAAGCATCGAAGGCGGCAACAAGGTCCTGGGACGATACGCGGCGCTGATCGGCGACGGGGCCGCCAGCACCCCCCAGTGGGATATGGAATACAGCGAGTTGAAGGCGGCGGAGGCGATCTACGAGAAAAACAGCGAAGCGCGCCTGCAACAGCTGGAACGCAACCGACAGGAAATCGAGAGCCTCATCGCCGCAAGACCGCTCCTGAAGGAAGGGTAAGCCGCACCGGCGTACCCATGGGCGCTGCAGGCGCAACAGCAAACGCCACCCAGCTTTTGGGCGGAAACGCCCCGCGGCCTGCCGCAGGAAAACCGCAGGCCCCCCTCGACTCCCGCTTTTAGAGCTTGCAAACGGGCACCCCTGCCCCCAGCCGAATCAGCTTCGATCCGGGCGCTGTGCCGGCCGGTCATCCGGTTCGCTGTTTGCGTTGTCGATGCTCTCACCAAGTTCGTCGATCCAGGTCTTATCGAACAGCTGAATGCCGCGGTGGTAGGCCGCGCGGCCGATCAGATGCGCGGCGACCGGCGCGGTCAAGAGTAGAAATACGATGACCGCAGCGGCCCTCAGGGTGGTACCCAACTCGCCTGCGACCACGGCTTCGGCCGCCAGAATGCACCCCGTGCCCAGGGCCCCGGCCTTGGTGGCGGCGTGCATTCGGATGAGGGTGTCCGGCAGCCGGAGCATCCCCACGGCGGCCACCAGACAAAAGAGACTGCCGACCAGCAGCAGGGCCGCCCCGATGATCGCGCTCATCGTTTTTCTCCCGGGGTCTGCCGGCCGCGGGAGCGCAGTAGAAATCTGGACAGGGCCACGGTCCCCAGAAACGCCACCAGGGCGTAGGCAATGGCGACATCCAGAAACGACGTGTCCCCGGAATGGACCGCATAAGCGGCCAGAAAGGCGACGATCAGCACCGAGATCAGGTCCAGCGCCACAACCCGATCGGCCGCCTGGGGTCCGCGAACCAAGCGAATGAAGGAAATCGCCGCACTGACGATCAGCAGGGCCAGCGCCAACCGGCTGGCGGCCTGAAGCGCCGTTTGACCGTCGATGATCATCGGGTCACCTCCAGCACACGCCGCTCCAGGCCGTCCTTGATGCTTTCTCGGAAATGCGCCGGATCGTCCAGAAACATGACATGCACATAAAGAATCCGCCGATCCTCGGAAAGATCGATGCTGAGAGTTCCCGGCGTCAGTGAAATCAAATTGGCCACCAGCAGGATCTCCAGGTCGCTTCGGGCGCTCAGGGGAATGCCGACGATCCCCGGCCGACTGATGTGCCCGGGGGTCACGACGTCCCACAGGACCCGCAGGTTGGAGAGCACCAGCTCCACCAAAAAATAGCCCAACAGGCGGGCAGTTTTCGGAACCCGCTGAAAATAGCGCGACTCGCCGTAGAGCGGCCGGGTAATCCACAGCGCCAGGTAGCCGAGGGCGAAGCCGACCAGAAGCCCGGACAGGGTAAACCGCCCCTGTATGCCGATAAAACCCAGGGCGATAAAACCGTTGATGAAAAACAGGTTCATCGAGCACTCCCCAATACGCTGTAAACATAGGCGCTCGGGTCGAGCAGCTCTTCGGCCGCCAGCCGGGCCATCTGGTAAAGGGTTTCCGGCGCCAACCCGATCAACACCGTCAATGCCGCCAGGACCGCAACCGGCGCCAACATCCAGGCCGAAACACGGCTTTCGCGGCCGGCGTCCTGGCTGTCGGCTGCGGCTTTAGGCTTCCAAAAGGCCTCGTTCCAGATCTTGGTCATCGAATAGACGGTCAGCAGGCCGACCACCGCAGCGACGCCGGCAAGAACGAAGTGGTTGGCATCCAGACTGGCCCGAATCAGGATCATTTTCGCCCAGAACCCGGATAGCGGCGGAATGCCCGCCAGCGAAAAAGCGGGGATCAAAAACAGCAGCGCGCCCAAACCGCGGGTGCGGTACAACCCGCCCAGGCGCCCCAGCTCGAACGAGCCGCCCCACTGCCGGGTCAGCCCGCTGATCAGAAACAGATTGACCTTCACCACGATGTGGTGAAGCAGATAGAACACGGCCCCGGTCAGGGCCAGGGGCGTCAGCAGCCCCAAACCGAGGACCATGTAGCCCACCTGGCTGATGATGTGAAACGAGAGGATGCGTCGGATTTCAGTGTGCGCCGCCGCACCCAGCACCCCGGTGATCATGGTCAGCGCGGCGGCCCCCAGCACCAGCTCGCGCACGCCGCTGTCCGCGAAGGGAAACAGCAAGGTGAAGGTTCGGATCAGGGCATAGACGCCCACCTTGGTCAACAGGCCCGAAAAGATCGCGGACACGGCCACCGGCGGGGTGTGGTAGGAGGCCGGAAGCCAGAAAAACAGCGGAAAGAGCCCGGATTTGATCCCGAATGCGGTCAAAAACAAGACGGACACGGCCGCCACCTGTCCCGCATCGGAAACCGCGCGGAGCTTGAGATGCAGGTGGGCCATGTTGAGGGTTCCGGTCATGGCGTAGACCAACCCCAGGCCGGCCAGAAACAGCAGGGTTGAAATCAGGTTGATGACCACGTATGTGACGCCGCCGGCCAGCTGCGCGCGGGTTCTGCCGAGCACCAGCAGTCCAAACGAGGCCATCAGCATGACTTCGAACCACACGTAGAGGTTGAACAGGTCCCCGGTCAGAAATGCCCCGCTAATGCCGCCCACCAGAATGTGCAGCAGCGGATAGTAGCCCCGTTGAAGGCAATCCGCGTTGATTTCGGCCCGCGAATAAACGCTTACGGCCCCGTAAACGACCCCGGTGATCAGAACCATCAACGCACTGAGATGGTCTGCAACCAGGGCGATGCCGAAGGGCGCCGGCCAACTGCCCACGTTGAGGACCGCAATCCCGTGGTGATGGACCCGGGAAAGCAGCATAGCACCCGCGGCCAGATGCACGGCGGCGCCGAGAAGCGCCGCGGCGCTCTGAAATTGCGGCCGGCGGCGGCCCAGCAGCGCAGCGGCGGCAAAGGTAAACGGGACAATAATGGGGGCTGCCAGCAATCCGCTCAAGGTTCCGCCATTTCCCGCGGCGCAGGGCCGGCGCTGACGTTTTCGGCATCGGTCATGGTCTCGGTGTCCACGGTCCCCAGTTTCTGGTAGGCCTTTAAAAACAGGATAAAAATAAAAACCAGCAGCGCAAAGCCGATCACGATGGCCGTCAGAATCAGCGCCTGGGGCAGGCTGTTGGCGACCACAGCGGCGGGAAAGTGTGCGCCGTCCGGAATCAGCGGGGGCCGCACGGTTCCCGGCCGGCCGGCGGCGAAAATGAGCAGATTGACGGCGTTGCTGGCCAGCACGAGCCCGAAGATAAAGCGCACCAAATCCCGGCCCAGCATCAGAAACAGGCTGGCGGCCACCATGGCACCGCTCAACAGGGCCAAGACGGTCTCCACGTCAACTTTCCTCCAGCTGAAGGACGAGGGTTAAAATGGATCCCACAACGACGAGAAAAACCCCCAGATCGAATACCAGGGGCGTGCCCACGGCCGGGGCGCCGGTGTCGGGCCCCGCCGGCCACCACAACCCGGTCAGAAAGGGGTGCCCCGCCGCCACGGCCAGCAGCCCCGCGGCGAT
>JBAPYE010000456.1:0-1933 GCA_049284575.1 Desulfobacterales bacterium | reverse complement strand
ACGCCGTCCTTTTCCCAGCTGCGGGTCTGGAGGCGGCCCTCGACGTAGACCTGGCGTCCCTTGGCAAGGTATTTACCACAGATTTCCCCCAGGCTGCCGAAGGCCACGATGCGGTGCCATTCGGTGCGCTCTTTTTTCTCGCCCGTATTCTTGTCCTTCCACTCGTCGGAGGTGGCGATGCTGAAGTTGGCGATGGCGCGCCCGTCGGTGGTGTAGCGAACCTCGGGGTCGCGGCCCAGCCGTCCGACCAGAATGACCTTGTTGATGCCTGCCATGTGCGTTCCTCCCTGTGCTCAAAGGGGTTTCGGTCCGTGCCTGCAGTCGGGCCGCGACGGCCCGCTTCCCGTCCTTGTTATCGAAAAGCCTGGGGGATGTCAAACCCGACCGCGGCCGCGCCAAGCCGCCGAATTCAATTTACAACCGCGGGCCATCCCTGTTAAGGGATCCTCAACCGCGCCGCTCTTTTGCCGTCGTTTGCCGCGCGGCCGGGCAACTTCACCTGGAACTAAAGAAAAATCAGTGTGACAGCGCCTATGACGCCCAGCCGCTCGCTTCAGATCACCAACCCGGGCTACCTGTATGTCATGCTGGCCGCGATCTTGTGGGCCACCTCGGGTACCGCCGCCAAAATGCTCTTTTCCCACGGGGTCTCGCCCTTTCAGCTGGTCCAGTTGCGCCTTGGGGTCGCCAGCGGCTTTCTCTTGATCTGGCTGGCGCTGCGGCGGCCCGCCCTGCTGCGGATCGCCCGGCGGGATCTGCTCTACTTCGCCCTACTGGGCGGCGGCGCCCTGGCCGCCGCCCAGTTTACCTACCTTTTCGCCATCAGCCGGATCAACGTCGCCACCGCCATCCTGCTGCAATACCTCTCGCCGACCTTCATCGCCCTCTATGCGGCCGTGTTCACCCGTGAGTACCCCGACCGAAACACCCTCAGCGCCATGATCGGGGCGGTGGTCGGCTGCTATTTGGTGGTCGGGGCTTACGACCTGGACATGCTCTCCCTCAACGCCCTGGGGATTTTAAGCGGGCTGATGTCGGCGGTGACCTTCGCCTGGTACGCCATCCAGGGGGAATCCGGCATGCGCCGCTATCCGCCCCTGACCGTCCTTTTCTACGCGCTGCTGTTCGCCTTTTTAACCTGGAACCTGCTGCACCCGCCTTTGGGCGCCTTTTTCGGTTCCTACGGGCCGGCGGACTGGGGCTGGATTCTCTACATCGGGGTGGTGGGCACGCTGCTGCCCTTCGGCTTCTTTTTTCAGGGCGTCACCCGCATCCGCGCCACCCGCGCCAGCATCACGGCGACCTTGGAGCCCATTGCAGCCGCCGTCATCTCCTATTTTCTGCTCGAAGAGGCCCTTGCCCCGCTGCAGCTCCTGGGAGGTGCGCTGGTGATCGGGTCGGTAGTGCTGCTGCAGGTCCGGCGGGAACTGGGGCCGACGGCCCCCGGCCATCCGGTGGGCGGGCCGGTGGGGGCGGATGAGGGATGAAACCCGCCGCTGACCAGGCCCTGCAAAGACGGATCAAACGGCACGTTGCCGGTCCGGCCCACACCTTTTTCGTGGTGGCCGCACCGGGGCTCGAAGGACTCTGCCGGCGGGAGCTTGGAGCCCTTTTTAATGACGATCGGAGTTTCACGCCCGTTCACGGCGGGGTTGTCTTCGAGGGGCGCCTGGAGGACCTCTACCGGGCCAACCTGCAGCTGCGCACCGCATCGCGGGTGCTGATGCGCATAGCGGAGTTCAAGGCCGTCGGCTTCGGGGCCCTGGAAAAGCGGCTGGCCGAGATTCCCTGGGAGCTTTACCTGCCGGCCGGGGAGGTGCCGGCCGTGCACGTGACCGCCCGGCACTCCCGGCTTTATCACAGCCAGGCGGTGGCCGAGCGCATCCGCGCGGCCGTCGCCCAGCGGCTCTCGGCCTTGGCTGCCGGGCAGGGC
>JBAPYE010000455.1:0-2300 GCA_049284575.1 Desulfobacterales bacterium | reverse complement strand
GCGTTGCGGTCATCGAGGATTTGATCGACCGCAAGAGGCAGCTGTTCGCAGATGACAACCTCTTGATTGGTGAATTCCGAGTCACTAGGCTCGGCCCGCGGGAGATCAACCTGTGGGCGGAAGCCCGGGATCCATATTCCGCAATCACAAACCAAGGGACGCCGAACAAGACGGCTGGAGGCGACGCTTAACGGCGCGCCTCAGCGGCTACGTTAGGTTGCTCCATGACGTCATCACAAGCACAGCACTGGAACCCAGAGCAATACGGGAAGAATGTCCGGTTTGTCTCCGATCTCGGTATGCCTGTCGTTGACTTGCTATCGCCTCAGTCGGGTGAGCGAATTCTCGATGTGGGTTGCGGGGATGGCGCGCTATCTCTCAAGCTGGTTGAACTCGGATGCAAGGTCGTCGGTGTCGATTCGAGTGCCGAAATGATAAGAGCGGCCGATTCCCTCGGGCTCGACGCCCATGTTGTGGATGGCCAATCTCTTCCATATGACAGCGAATTTGATGCCGTTTTCTCTAATGCCGCACTGCACTGGATGAAAGAGCCGGAGAAGGTCATTGCCGGCGTGTGGCGCGCACTAAGACCAGGCGGGCGTTTTGTTGGTGAATTTGGCGGGTACGGTAATGTAGCAACCATTGTCACAGCCCTCGGATCGGCGCTTGCCGCGCGAGGTGAGGCTGCACCCAGTCCATGGTATTTCCCTCGGCCCGAGGAGTACAGAAAGCTTCTTGAAGCCCACGGCTTCCAGGTGAGGAATATCAGTCTTTTCCCTCGCCCAACATTGCTGCCAGGCGATGTCGGTGGCTGGTTAGAGACGTTTGCCCAGCCCTACACTTCTGCCTTGCCCGTGGCCGAGCGGCAGGCCTTGATTGCCGAGGTTGTAGAAGCGCTGCACAGCGTGCTCTGTGACGCCAGCGGCGATTGGAAAGCAGATTATGTGCGTCTACGGTTTGCAGCTACGAAACCAACCACCGTAACCTAATCGGGTAAGGACGGGTGTTTAACCCGCCCTCCCCACACCACCTAGCATGCGGGTCCGCACTAGGCGGTTCACTCGGAGCGTGACCACCAGCGTCTCCAATGCGCGTGGTGCCGCCCCCCGGAAGGGCGAGGTCGAGCGGCAGGTGATGACCCTTTTTCGACGCTGGCGCTTACGCTTCGAATAGGAGGGTTAGGACCCAAAGGAGACATCGCGAACGCTGAAAATGCTAGCGCTTGGTAACCCTCGAAACTGCTTTTCCGACACTTGATTTTGCCGGTCCATTCAGAACTGCATCATCGGTCGCCCCAGTCCTCTGAGACCGGATATTGGTGCGGGTCCGGTCCGATCCGCTCCAAGATTGTCCCGCTGGGCAGAGATGCGTCTGCTTTGGTTGATCTCATTTTCGTAATTTCGAAGATCCAGTCATCACCGAAATCGAACCGGTAGTAGAGTTTCTTTCTGTCCAGCGGCCAGATGTCCCTGAGCTTGATTCTGTCGAGAGCGTCCGCCATCTCTTCCCAGTCCTCCGTTACTGCTATCCGGTGCCTTTTCGCCCAAGGCGATCCACTGTTGGCTGTATAGAAGGTAAATAGATGATCACGATCAAATGACACCGCATCTTGAATCATATCGTGCAGGTCGTAGAGCGACGACGCGTCGTCCATAGCAACAACACGAACGCACTCATCGCGCAAAGATATGCCGCGAATGCACGCGATCTTGAGTTTCACAATCACTTATCGTACTCCGCGAGCGTTTCTATAAGCCGACCTGCTCCTGCGTCGGTGATAATCCGCAACCGACACGTACCGGAAATTTCGGGGCGCCTCGTCGCAGTAGGGACGTCGGTTACCCGGTGCCCCCTGCACAGATCCCGGCGTGCGGTTTTCCCGCACCGGGCTCCATTGGCTACAAGCGGTCGTTAGGCGCTTCGCTGTTTCTGAATTTCAAGCAATTTATTTCTCTGCCTTTCCAAAGAGGCAAGTCTTCTCTTAATGCTGTTCATTTCCTTATCAATCATTTGCAACTTATGTCTTATTTCTTGTTCTGCTGCGGCACTATCGCCATGTAGTTGTCGAGCTAATGTTTCAACTTCGACTCGAAGTAATCTGAAATATGGATTACCATGAGCATAGTTCTGCCGGTATTGCAGCTTGCCTTTCTTAATGGCTTCAATCACCCCGTCTTCTGAAAGACCAAATTCCTTGCACGCGTTCTTATGGCTTAGCGTAGCCCCTAGTTTTCCCCACAGTGATTCTGACATTCTCAAATATTCCGTCTTGTCGGGCCTACAGTGAAATCGACTGATAT
>JBAPYE010000454.1:0-2422 GCA_049284575.1 Desulfobacterales bacterium | reverse complement strand
CGCCACCGTCGAGCGGCTGGCGGAGATGTTTGCCCGCGAGATCACCGCCGAGTCCCCGGTGGCGGCCGTCGGCGCGCTCGTCCTGGCGACCTATGCCCTTGCGAGCGGTTCTCTGGCGCCAACGCCCGCAGCCGGCGGCACGGCGCCGGAGGCTCCCCCGCGGCTGCGCACGCCTTTTGGCCGCCGGGTGCGCCCCGATCTTTTCTTCAGGGTGCATGCCCAATTCGACGCATCGGCCCGCAAGATCCAGGCCCGGCTGGCGGAAAAAGGGGTTCGGGTCTACACATCCGACGTGGCCGCCAAGCTGGCCGCCCAGAACGGCCGCCTCTCCACCGAGGATCTCAGCAGCCTGATCCTGGGGCCGCCGGGAGCGGGACAGGCCGAAAACGCCGCGACCGATTTTTCCTGGCTGGATCTTGCCGACATCCTGGGCGGGGAGGTGATCCCCGAAGCGGATGCCGATGCGGGTGGCTGGCCGGTGGCGTGGTACTGGGAATGGGACGAGGGGCTGGGGGATTACCTGCACGATCACGCGCGGGTGATCGATCGGACGATTGCCGGCCGGGAGGGGGATTTTTATGGCCGCACCCTGACGCGCTGCCGCGGCCTGGTCCGGCGGGTGCGCCACTGCTTCGAGCTGCTGAAACCCGAAGGGCTGAAGCTGCTGCGGCCCTGGGTGGAGGGCGATGAATTCGACTACCGCGCCATGCTGGATTTCGCCATCGACCGCAAGATCGGCCTGATGCCCTCTGAGCGTCTCTACATCAAGCGCATCAAACAGCAGCGGGACGTGGCCGTGCTGCTTCTGGTGGACCTCTCGCGCTCTACCGCCAACACCGTCTACGGCTCCCAGGCCACGGTTCTGGCGGTGGAGCAGGAGGCCATCGTGCTGTTCTGCGAGGCCCTCGCGGTGGTGGGCGATGCCTTTGCCATCGCCGGTTTTTCGGGCACCGGCCGGCTGGGGGTGGACTACTATCGGATCAAGGATTTCGACGAGGCCCTGACCGAATCGGTCCGTCGGCGCATCAACGCCATGGCCCCCCAGCGCAGCACCCGCATGGGCGCGGCGATTCGCCATGCCACCCATCAGCTGGCGCAGGTGCCGGCGCGCGTGCGGCTGCTGATCATCCTCGGCGACGGCTTCCCCAACGACGTCAACTACAAGAAAGCCTACGCCATCGCCGACACCCGCCGGGCCATTTTCGAGGCCCGCTCCCGGGCGATCCACACCCACGCCATTACCGTCAACCTGGCGGCCGACCCCAAGCTGGACGCGCTCTACGGCAATGTCCATCACAACGTCATCTCGGACGTGCGGGAGCTGCCCGACAAGCTGCTGCGCATATACAGTGCCCTGACCCGCATTTGAAAGGCGCCCGCGGGGGCTTATGTTTTGTCCTAAAAGCGATAAGAGAACACCTTAAACGAGGGACTGCATGCAAATTCATGACGATATCTTCGAATGGGAGGGCTGGGGCGGGCTGCTGCGCCTGGCCAGCGGCCGGTGCCGGCTCCGCATCTTTGACCTCCGCAAGGGGGCCGGGGTCGCGCATCTGAAGCCGATCGTGGTGGTGATCCAGGATGTTCCCGGTAGTCCCATGTCGATCCGCAGCTGCACCAGCCACATCGCCACCCGCGTGACCCAGGAGTTCGACATCGAACCGAGCCGCATGCTTTTCGTGGAATACAACCCCGAAGTGGTCTACGGTGCAAACAACCAGAACGTGGTGCCCGAGCGCTTGGACCGCGTGGACTTCGACTGGCACGCGGGCCGGGCGGTCCAGCCGCGCTGGCGGCCGCTGGCGCCCGCGCTGCGGGACCTGCTCAAGGGGCTTTTGACGGCGGGTCCCACCCTTCCCTGAAATCGGGTAAAGTTTGATGCCGACTGCGTCGTTGACACCTTCCGGCGCGTTTGTTAAAAGTTATAAGATGCAGCGGTTGCATGCAACCTCAGGCGGTCTTGGACGGGGCCGTGGTACGGTCCTGCTCCGCGCCGCTGCGGTGCGCGGCGTCAAGTTCGACAGGTTCAACCCACAAGGAGAAGGAGAAAGTCTATGAAGAAAATGCTGTTGTTGTCGGTAGTCTTGTGTATCGTTGCCGGGGCGGCCTATGCGGCCGAGCCCGTCAAAATCGGTTTGATGTGTCCGCTGACCGGATCATGGGCCAGCGAAGGCCAGGACATGAAACAGATCGTCGAACTGCTGGCCGACGAGGTCAACGCGGCCGGGGGCGTTCTCGGCCAACAGATCGAGATCATCACCGAAGATGACGGCGGCGACCCCCGCACCGCGGCCCTGGCCGCGCAGCGGCTGGCCACCCAGGGCATCGTGGCCGTGATCGGCACCTACGGCTCCTCGGTGACCGAAGCTTCCCAGAACATCTTCGATGAATCCAAGATCATCCAGGTGGCCAACGGCTCCAC
>JBAPYE010000453.1:0-2561 GCA_049284575.1 Desulfobacterales bacterium | reverse complement strand
GTTCCAGGCCTTCATGACGTGTGAAGTGCCGATTTTAAACGATACCAGCTTGCCACGGTCCTTTGAGTCGACAAATTCCACTCCCGTTTGGCCGTTGCCGTCCAGCCATCCCTTTAGATGGATCACCGCTATCTTGCCAACCGCTGCTTCCGGGCCGGAACCCACCACCAGATCCTCGTATTTCAAACCGCTTTCCATAACGATCACGCCTTGCTCTGCCAAAGGAGCGCCGGTAAGAAAGAACAATAGTGTTAATACAGTTATGATAGCAGGAACTTTCTGCATAACAACCTCCCAATTGCTACCTGGTAACCAGAAAAATCACTTGCACCCCCGCCATACACCCTCAGGGTCTCGGCAAGGTGGGATCAAGGGCTTGCACCGTCAAGCAGCAGCAGGGGTATCCAGGGAGTAGCCGGAGGCGGCCCGCAAGACGGATCCCCCAAACGCCAAGGCGAGTCGCACCAATGATTTTCGGCTAAAGCCTTTTGCCCTTCGACACTCGGGTGGAAACAGTCACCGTCGTTGACGTGCAGCGCTTCGAATCGAATGTCGAAAATATCCACGAAGTACGCATTGGGGAGGCGCCCGTCGTTGATGTACTCCTGCAGGACGTTCTTGAGGATGGGGTTGTAGATATCCCGAATTTTCGCATGAAATTCTTTCCTGCGTCGACAGTTGGGGCCGTCATCCTCATGAATGGTGTCGGGGTCCTGGCTGGAGCTCCCGCTTCCGCAGTCGTCTTCGGGCTCACTTAAAAGATTCTGGCACGGAACGAAAGGCCAGGCAACGACCCGGCACCAGTTGTCGGTACGTTTGACATACCAGAGCCAGTAGATCGCAGGAATACTGGAGACATGGATGTGGGCGCTCTTGGTAGCCTCCGATGATGCCAACACATCCAGCCCGTCGCGGTAGAAACGTTCGAATTGCTCAGGTGGTGTCATATCCGCCAGGCTGTCTGCGCAAACATCGTTGTTGCCCATAAGCAGGGTGATCATGCCGGCCTTGCCGGACGGCGTTGCGCCGGCAGCAGCAACAATTTCATCGGCTTGCCCCTTGAAGTCGTCCATTTTGGCACCACTTACCGCGTGGTTGAAAATGGCATCCCGTTCGGCATTGTTCTGGTAAAAGCCGTCCGGGTCCCGATCCTCAAAGCGCTCGTTCAAACTGTAAACAATGTCGCTGCGGTTGTAGCCGGTGGACCACACCATATCATGTCGGGTTGACCCGATGACGCCGTCGGCGGCGATACCTTCACCCATCGAGTCGCCGCTGCTGAACAGGTTGGACGGCACCGGCGTGAGGGCCGCGGCCGGAGTTGCCAGCGCCCCGAAATAGCAGGTGATGCACAACAGCATTAATCGAATTAAATGGCCTCTTTGGAAAGGGATCATTTTCATTCCATAACTCAGGGCGGAAAATGCAGCCAAACCCACCAACCCCACCCCGAGGCCGTGCGGCCGCACCAGAAAGACGGTCACATGATAGCGCTTATCGATCCGGATCTCAATCAAATTGCACTTGGCAGTGGCAATCATCCATAGCCCAGCCGCCC
Organism: Desulfobacterales bacterium; assembly: GCA_049284575.1. Classification (GTDB taxonomy): domain Bacteria; phylum Desulfobacterota; class Desulfobacteria; order Desulfobacterales; family JAABRJ01; genus JAABRJ01. The sequence goes on along the minus strand of JBAPYE010000453.1, from coordinate 1,003 downwards.
TTGGCTTCGTTGAGCAGGATCGAGACCGCCTCCTCCAGCCTTTCCGGGCTTGGACCCGGTGGGACCACCCCGGAGGATTTTTGGGAATCCCCCAGGGTGGTATATTTTTATTTTCCCGTTTTTGGTATACTTTTTACTCCCATTGATAACACCGGAAAAACTTCACCAATGGTCGAAAAAGCGAGGTGAAATTGAACGAAAGATCAGAATTTTCGGAGAGGGATCCGAAGGAGAGAATCCGGAGTTTCGAAAACGCTTTGCATCAAGTGGCCGAGGACGTAGCGGAGTATTACCCGAAAACGGTCCTGCTTTTCGGTTCGCTGGCGCGCTGGCTTGCGGGCGTCCAAGGCGAGAAGCTTCCGAACGACATGGATATTTTGTTCGTCGGGAACACTTCTCCCTTCATGGTGGAAAGAAAAGACTACGGCGTCCCCATGCAATTGAACCGGTTGTTGGTGGATCAGACTGTCGCCATCGCAAAATCGCTTCGCTACGACTCGAGATTGGGGGCCCTCACCAAACTTTACTCGAAAAACTTGGTGAAACAACATTCCATCGACGTCATCGCCGCATGCCTCATGCTCGGGCCGAATTACAACGATTTCGGCATCCAGCAGATCGAGGTGGACGGAATAATCGATAAACGCGACTATTCCGCCCATCGGGTCCTTTTCGGCGACCAGTGGTGGGACCGTCTTCGTGCCTACGCCCGGGAGCGCCGCGGCCCGTGGAAACGTTTCAGCGACCGGATCGTGTTCAACGAAGAATTCGAAGGCTGAAGCTTCTCGCAGGGGAAATTCCCGAACACCAACCGGGAGACGGGAATCATTCCATTCGCATCGGTCCAGGGTCCGTGCATCACATTTGACTGCCAGATGTCTTTTGGCCCGTCACCGGCGTTACATCCACCGGCACATATCCCGATATGCGCCGGCGAATGTGCCTGGGTGACGAACCAAAATCCGGCGCCATATTGTGCAATTATTTATTGCCGCGACCCTGA
>JBAPYE010000452.1:0-2841 GCA_049284575.1 Desulfobacterales bacterium | reverse complement strand
GCCGTGGTGGCCGTGGAGCCGTGCGCGGCCCTGCGGCGCGAAGCCCGCAGGCGCCATCCCCGGCCGGGCATCCGCTGGGTCGACGACCGCCTGCCGTATCTGAAAGGTGTCTGCGCCGGCGGCCGGAGATTCGACCTGATCCTGGTCAATGCGGTCTGGATGCACGTGACCCCCGAGGCCCGTGGCCGCGCCATCAACACCCTGAACCACCTGTTGGCCCCCGGTGCGGTCCTGGTGGTCACCCTGCGCCGCGGACCGGTGGAAGCCGATCGGGCCATGCACCCCTGTGAAACGGGAGAGCTCTTGCGCCTTGCCCGGCACCACGGGCTGGCAGTCTGCAAGACCCTCGCGACCCCCGACCGGTTAGCCCGCCGGGAAATCGGCTGGCACCTGGTGGTGCTGCGAAAGCCGGGCGCGCAGCCGCTCGACGCGCTGGAAAAGAACCTATGATAAAAAAGAAACCTTACGGTGCAACCCTCAAAGATCAGCTCAAAGCCGGCGCGCGCGACCGGATCTACCGGTTCATCCTGGCCGATGGTCAGGTCCGCGGGGCGATTTTGCACGGCACCCGGATGATCAGTGAAATGCGGGCCAACCACGCCCTGGGGATTCTGGAAACCCTGGTGCTGGGGCACGCCTACCTGGGGGCGGGGCTGATGTCCGGCAACTGCAAGGGCAGCGACCGCATCCGCCTCCAGATCGATTGCTCGGGCCCCATCAGGGGCCTGGTGGTGGAGGCCAACGCCTTCGGTGAGGTTCGCGGCTACCTCAAATCCGCCGTTATCGCGGTGGAAAAACCCCTGGAGAGCTTCAATCTGTCGCCTTTTTTCGGTGCCGGCATTCTTTCGGTGACCCGCTATCTCGAGGCTTCCAAGCAACCCTTCACCGGCCAGGTGGCGCTCCTGCACGGCGCCATCGCCAAGGACCTGGCCCATTATCACCTGACCTCCGAGCAGATCCCGACGGCCTTCACCCTCAGCATTCAGTTTGATCGCCGCGGGGAAGTCGCCGGCGCCGGCGGTCTTTGGCTGCAGGCGCTGCCCGGCGCCGACGAGGCTGTCATGGCACGCCTTGAGCAGAAGGTGCCGGCGATGCCCTCCCTGGGGGCGGCGTTTAATGCCGGGCGGGCGCCCAAAAGCCTCGTGGCCGAAGCCTTCGGCGCTTTCAGGCCGCAGTTTCTGGGGGACTACCGGGTGGAGTTCATGTGCCACTGCAGCCGTGAGAAGACCCGCGGCGTTCTGGGCATGCTGCCGGTTGCGGAGTTGGACGACATCCGCCGCAACGGGCCCTTTCCCCTGGAAATGCACTGTCATTACTGCGGCAGCCGCTACCGCTTCCACCCGGCGGACATCGAGCGGCTCCACCAACACCGCACGGCGGGAGGCTGACGGATAGCCGCAGCGCCCCGCCGGGCCCAACTAGAAGGAGATGGCGATGAGTACCAAAAAAATTCTGATGCTGGTGGGGGACTTTGTCGAAGACTACGAAGTCATGGTGCCGTTTCAGGCCCTGCAGATGATCGGGCACACCGTCCATGCGGTCTGTCCGGACAAAAAAGAGGGGGAGACGGTGCGCACGGCGGTGCATGATTTCGAAGGGGACCAGACCTACAGCGAGAAGCCGGGGCACAATTTCACCCTCAACGCCGCCTTCGACGCGGTGCGCGCCGAAGATTACGACGCCCTGGTGATTCCGGGTGGCCGGGCGCCGGAATACATCCGTCTCAATCAAAAGGTGCTTCAAATGGTGCGGCATTTTGCGGACAGCGGCAAACCCATCGCGGCGATCTGCCACGGGGCCCAGCTGCTGGCGGCTGCCGGGGTCCTGGAAAACCGGGCCTGCGCCGCCTATCCGGCGGTGGGCCCGGATGTCAGCCGGGCCGGCGGGCGCTTCGTGGACATCGCCGTGGACCAGGCGCATGTGGACGGCAACCTGGTCACGGCACCGGCCTGGCCGGCACACCCGGTCTGGCTCGCCCGCTTTCTGGAGGTCCTGGGAACCCGGGTGACGCCCTGACGGCCGATTATGGCGTCTTCAGGCCGCCAGAATCAGTCCGAGGGCCAGCAGCAGGCTAAACCCCAGCGCCAGGTTGGCGGTGGCCCCCAGGACGGGGTTGAGGGCTGCGCCCCGGGCGCCGGCGATGCGCTGGATCAGCTGCAGGGCGCGGGGGAAAGAGAGAAAGCAGAGCAGACCCCAGAAGGGAGTTGCGCCCGCCAGCCAACCGGCCGCCGTTACGGCGTAGGCGGCGGCCACCAGTAGGGCATATTCCAGCCGCGCCCCCTGGGGCCCCAGGCGCACGGCCAGGGTCTGCTTGCCGGTGCGGCCGTCTGTGGCGATGTCCCGCAGATTATTGACCACCAGGATCGCGGTGATCAGAAGCCCCACGGGGGTCGCGGCCCAAAATACCCGGACATTCAATTCCAGCGTCTGAACGTAGTAGGTGCCGCCCACCGCCACCAGCCCGAAAAAGAGAAACACGAAGAGATCCGCCAGGCCGTGGGAGGCCAGCGGGTAGGGGCCGCCGCTGTAGCCCAGGGCGGAGAGGATCGCCAGCACGCCGACCAGCATTACCGGCCAGCCGGCCACCGCGACCAGGTAGAGGCAGACCGCTCCCGCCAGACAGAAGGTCGCGATCATGCCGTGCTTGACCGATTCGGGCGCCAGCAGACCGCTCTGGGTCACCCGCAGCGGCCCCAGGCGGTCGGGCGTATCGATTCCCGCCCGGAAATCGAAATAGTCGTTGGCCAGGTTGACCCCGATCTGAAGCAGGAGGGCGCCCAGCAGGGCGGCGGCGGCCGGGCCGAAGCGGAACTGCCCGGCCGCGAAGGCCAGGGCGGTGCC
>JBAPYE010000451.1:0-8006 GCA_049284575.1 Desulfobacterales bacterium | reverse complement strand
CTAATTTACGGTGGGTGATCCGCTCCCAGTACTTCCTCTACTTCGGGGTGCTGGGCATTTACCTGCCCTTCTTCAACCTCTACTGCCACCGCATCGGCTTCAGCGGCATGCAGATCGGGAGCCTGTCAGCGCTGCGGTCGGTCGTTTGGGTGATCTTTCCGCTGGTCTGGGGTCTCCTGGCGGACCGCTACGACTGCCGCCGGCCGATTTTCATCTTCTGCCAGTTTGCCGCCGCGGCCGTCTGGGGGCTTTATCTTTTCACCACCGATTTTCACCTCATGCTGGCCATAAGCGCGGGGCATGGAATCTTTTTCGCCCCGGTGATCTCCTTTTTGGAAGCCTTCACCATGGAAATTCTCGGCGCCCGCAAGCAGGCCTACGGCAAGATCCGCGCCTGGGGCTCCATCAGCTTCATTCTAACGGTGCTGCTGCTGGGAAAGATCGTCGATCTTTTTGCGATCCGCATCATCCTCTACCTGATTTTGGCCGGTGCGCTCTTGCAGGCCCTGGGATCGCTGCTTCTGCCGGCCGGAAGTCGTCAAAAGCGGTTGACCCCGACCTTTCGCCGCGGCATTGCGGCCCAAAAGGAGGTGCTGATTTTTCTTTCGAGCGCCTTTTTGATGCTGGTTAGCCACGGCACCTACTACGGGTTTTTTTCCATTCACCTGGCCGACCTGGGCTTTGGGGGCACATTCATCGGCGGCGCCTGGGCGCTGGCCTCCAGCGCCGAGATCCTGGTGATGATCCGCTCGGATGGTCTTTTTAAACGGTTTTCACTGGAAAAGGTTCTGCTCTTCTCCTTTGCCGTGGCCACTCTGCGCTGGTTGCTGCTCGCCGCGGTAGAGTCCCCGGGATTCATCCTGGCGACCCAGGTGCTGCACGCCCTGACCTACGGCGCCTTTCACATGGCCAGCATTCTCTACATCGACCGCCTCACGCCGAACAATGCCAAGACCTTCGGGCAGGCCCTCAACAACGCCGTGACCTACGGCCTGGGGATGATGGTCGGTTTTTTTGTGAGCGGGTTTTTTTTTGAAAGCATCGGGGCGCAGGCGCTCTTTGTCTTCAGCGCCCTGACGGCCTTGGCCGGCGGCCTTATTTTCGCCGCCGGCTGCCTGCGGCGGGGTCCGGGGGCGAGTCCTTCGGCGCCTTGATCACGGGACTTTCGCGGCGCAGGCGGTTTACACCACGGGTGGGCTGTATTATTTTGTCAGACTAAGCAGAAAAGAGCGGGCGGAAGCCCCATGCCCGCACCCCCGGTCGCTATCTCCTGCCGGCCACCCACGACCTGAGGAGGCGGTATGTCATTCAAGGCCAATCTTCTTCAGAAAATCGAAATCGACGGGCTTCACCACGCAGTGCTGCAATCCATCGGGCCGCCGGACAGCGAGCGGCGCACCGACAAGGATGCCATGCGCCGGCTGCTGGCCATCGGTGGTTTCGCCTCGCGGCGCGAGCGGGATTTGGATCTCTACTTTTTCAAAACCGAGGCCGGACGGGACCGTATCCTGGTGCTGGACAACGACCTGCCGATCTATCAAAGCGGCGCGGAGGACATTGCCCTGCGCAAGAGCCCGACCGTCAAGGAGATGCTCAACATCCGCAACGTCATCAAAATTCTGAACGACGCCGAAGTGATTGTCAGCAAAAAAGAGCGCTCGGCCGCCACCATCCGGCGCCTGTGTCTGCAACAGCTCGATCTGCGCTTCAGCGCGGCCGATATCGAGGCCTTGGCCGCCGAGGGACGGATCGCCCTGGAACTCGGCAATACCGAAACGGTTTCCGAAACCCTGATGCTTTTTGCAGCCATCTTGGGGCTGCAGCCTCCCCCCAAGGCGCTTGAAATCGGCCACTGCGAGTGCTGGAGCGCTGCGGCCGCCGCAGAACAGGGCCGTCGGGTGTATGGCCCGTTGATGCTGTATGAAACAGCCGAGAACCGGCTGCTGCTGCTCGATCAGAAAATCGACCCCGATGACCCCGAGGCGGTCGCGCGCTATCACCAGGTGGCGCTCGGCAAACAGCCGCCCTCGGCCTCCGGGGACGCCGTTTGGATTTTCCTGCAGGACGCCGTCCTGGCCCGCGACAGCCGCGAGGTCGCGCTGGAGACGACCTGATGCACTACGAAGGCCATATCATTCGCCCCCCCAGCGAGGCCAACAGCATCCTGCTGCAGGTCACCGTCGGCTGCTCCCACAACAAGTGCACGTTCTGCGGGGCATACAAGGGCGAGCGCTTCCGAATCAAACCGGACGAATTGATCTTGGAGGACATCGCCTTTGCCGCGGCCCACTGCCGGCGCCAGCGGCGGGTATTTCTGTGCGACGGCGACGCCCTGGTCGTTCCCCAGAAAAGGCTTCTGGGTATTCTTCAGGAAATCCGCCGGCAGCTGCCGTGGGTCACCCGGGTGGGGGTTTACGCCAATGCCAAGAGCATCGGGCTCAAAACGCCGGAGGCGCTCGGCGAACTTCACGAGCAGGGCCTGGGCATCGCCTACCTGGGCCTTGAAACCGGCGACGACCTGACCCTTGCCAAAATCCGCAAGGGGGTCACGGCCGAAACCATGATTCGGATGGGGCGCAAGATCCGCGCGGCCGGGATCAAGCTGTCGGTCACGGTCCTGTTGGGAATCGCCGGGCGTGAGCGCTCCATGATCCACGCCCGCGAGACCGGGCGGGTGTTGAGTGCCATCGATCCCGAATATGTGGGGGCGCTGAGTCTGATGCTGATCCCCGGCACCCCGCTGCACGCCGATTTCGCTGCCGGCGGCTTCCCGCTGCTCTCATCGGCCGAAATGCTCCAGGAACTGGGGGCCATGATCGCCCACACCACCCTTTCCCGGGGGCTCTTTCACGCCAACCACGCGTCCAACTACCTTCCCATCAAGGCCCGCCTGCCCCGTGACAAAGAGGCCACCCTGCAGCTGATCGATCAGGCCCTGTCGGGCAAAGTCGCCCTCAAGCCCGAATACCTGCGCGCCCTGTAAACCCGCGAAGCGACGGCCTGCACCCGCTAGCGGCCGCCGCTCGGCCAAGCCCCCGACCGCCCCCAAAATGGTTGCAACGCCGCCCAAAGCGGTGTACAGAGGCCTCCAACCGGCTGAACCCCCCATTTTTGACTCTTGCAGGAGGCCCCCGAAATGAGCCCAGACCCGTCATCGCACCCGTGTCCGCTGGAGGACATATGCATCAACACGATTCGCGGCCTTTCCATGGACGCCGTCCAAAAGGCCAGCTCCGGCCATCCCGGGGCCCCCATGGGGCTGGCGGCGGCGGGCTATGTCCTCTGGCACCGTTTTCTGGTCCACAACCCCCAGAATCCGGCCTGGGCCAACCGCGACCGGTTCGTGCTCTCCGGCGGGCATGCCTCCATGCTGCTCTACAGCCTGCTGTATCTTACCGGCTACGCGCTGACCATAGATGACCTGATGAACTTTCGCCAGTGGGGCGCCAAAACCCCCGGGCACCCGGAATACCGCCACACCCCCGGGGTGGAAACCACCACCGGCCCCCTGGGCCAGGGAATCGCCAACGCCGTCGGCATGGCCATGGCCGAGCGCCACCTGGCCGCACGCTTCAACCGCCCCGGGCATGCCGTGGTGGACCACCACACCTATGTGATGTGCGGCGACGGCGACCTGATGGAGGGCCTCTCAACCGAAGCGGCCTCGCTGGCCGGCCACCTGGGTCTCGGCCGCCTGATCTGCCTTTACGACAACAACAGGATCACCATCGAGGGCAGCACCGATCTGACCTTTACCGAGGACGTTCTCCGGCGCTTTGCGGCCATGGGCTGGCATGTCCAGGAGGTGGCCGACGGCAACGACCTTGCCGCCATCGCGGCGGCCATCGCAGCGGGCAAAGCGGAGGAGGCCAGGCCCTCGCTGATCAGCATCCGCACCGAGATCGCCTTCGGCAGCCCCAACAAGCAGGGCTCGGCGGATGCCCACGGCGCGCCATTGGGAGAGGCCGAGGTCTGTTTGACCAAGAAAAACCTGGGATGCCCCGAAGACGCCCATTTCTGCGTTCCCGAAACCGCCCTGGCGACCATGCGCGAGAGCGTGGCCCAGGGGGCGGCGGCCGAGGCCGAATGGCGGCGGCGCTTGGATGCCTACCGCGCCGCCTACCCCGACCTGGCCCGTGAACTGGAGGCGGCCTGGAGCGGTGTGCTGCCCGATGACTGGCCGGCGGTTCTGCCGGTCTTTGACCCGGCCGACGGCCCGGTGGCCACCCGATCGGCCTCGGGCACCGTCTTAAATGCCCTGGCGGCCAAGATTGCCTGCCTGATGGGGGGGTCGGCGGACCTGGCGCCCTCCAACAAGACGATCATCAGCGGGGCCCCCGATTTTCAGAAAACCGCCTACCACGGCCGCAACATCCGCTTCGGCGTGCGCGAACACGCCATGGCCGCGGTGCTCTCCGGGATGGCCCTTCACGGCGGCATCCGCCCTTACGGGGGCACCTTTCTGGTCTTTGCCGACTACATGCGGCCCGCCATCCGCCTGGCCGCGCTGATGCAGCTGCCGGTGATCTACGTGTTCACCCACGACAGCATCGCCGTGGGCGAAGACGGCCCCACCCATCAACCGGTGGAGCACCTGGCCAGCCTGCGGGTGATCCCGGGCCTGACGGTCATCCGGCCGGCTGATGCCAACGAGACCGCCGCCGCCTGGCAGCAGGCCCTGGCCGCCAAGGGGCCGGCGGCCCTGATCCTGAGCCGCCAGAAGCTGCCGGTGCTGGACCGGGGAGTTTATCCAGCGGCGGCCGAACTGTCCCGCGGGGGATATGTGCTGGTGGACGGCGGGCCATCGCCCGATGTGATTCTGATCGCCACCGGCGCCGAGGTGCATATCACCCTCGAGGCCCAAAAGAAGCTCGCCGATCTGGGGGTGGCCGCGCGCGTGGTGAGCCTGCCCAGCTGGGAACTCTTCGAGCAGCAGGACGCGGCTTACCGGGAAAGCGTCCTGCCCCCGACGGTGACGACGCGGGTGGCGGTCGAGGCCGGGGTTCCCATGGGCTGGGAGCGGTATGCCGGCTGCTGCGGCGAGGTGGTGGGGATGACCTCTTTCGGGGCTTCGGCGCCGGGAAGCACCGTGCTGCAAAAATTCGGATTCAGCCCCGATAACATCGTTCAAAAAACCTTGAAGCTGCTGAAGCGCTAGCCCACGCGGTTGCGGCGCCAAACGGCTGCCAGTGCCCGTCTTTCCCGTGGGGGGAGGCGGGCTTTTTGTTTTGCACCGCAACACCGGGTTAAAACAGGCGCAAACAGCCCGCCCGGCAGCTGCGGATGACGGCGCTTCAGGCGGCCGCCAGGTTTTTCAGAAAGGACAACCGCTCCCAGCTGAAGGGCGCTTTCTGGCAGGGGAAGATGGCGTTGTTGGTGAAGATCGGGTCGGCGGCCAGGTCATAACGTGAGGAGGCCACCGCCGCCGGCCACATGGCGGTGTGGGGGATCGGGCTGTAATAGGCCAGCACCGGCGTGATGCCGGCTTCCTTGACCGTTTGGATCGATCGCACCACGTCGGCCAGCGGCTGACCGGGCAGTCCGGCCAGGAGGTAGGCTCCCATCCGGCGGGCGTCGAAGCCCGCCCTTTTCAGGCACCCGACCGCCCGCCGGAAGTCTTTGGCCGTCACCTTGTGGTCCATCTCACCGCGCGCTTCAAAGGCGGTGGTTTCCAGCCCCAGGCGCAGGGTTTCAAACCCCGCCCGGATCATCAGGTCGGCGGTCGCATCGTTTATTTCCCGGATGTGGACCGCGTTGGGGGTGTGAAAACGGACCGCCAAGCCGGTCCGGATCACCCCTTCCATGATCGGTCGGAAGTGGGCGGCGCTGTTGGTCAGCAGGGCGTCGTCGTAAAACACGAATTCACGCACCCCGAACGCGTCATGCCAGTACCGGATCTCGGCCACCACCGCCCCTGGGTGGCGCCGGCGGCAGCCGCTCTGCAGATAGCGTGCGGCACAGTAGGCGCAGTCAAAAGGGCAGCCCCGGGAGGTGAGCAGACAGACGTAGGGCACCTGGCGCTGGAGGTCGAAGGCCGGGTAGGGGGTGGCGTCCAGCTGGTCGGGGTCGAAGCGCCGCTCCGGGCTGAAACCGGTGAATTCGGCCACCAGGTCGAGCACCCGGCCGTCGCCGGGGCCGGTCAGCACGCGGTCGGCGCCGCAGCAGCGCGCGGCGTGCTCCGGGCAGAGGGTCGCGTAAATGCCGCCCAGAATGACGGGGACCGTCGGAAACGCGGTTTTCAGGGCGGCGATGGTCTCCACCACGCCGGGATACCAGTAGGTCATGATGCCCGAGACCAGGATCAGGTCCGGGGGCGACAGGGCCGCCAAGTCCTGGCGCAGCCAGGCCGGCCGAATGCCGTAGCGCGAGTACCGGCGGGGGATGTCCCCCAAGCCCGGCGGGCGGCACAGCCGGGTTTTAAGGTAGGCGCCGCGGCCGTTGCGGGCCAGGGGGTCGGTCGGGGGCGCGCAGGGGTGAAAGCGGTCGAGGCAGTCGATGTAGGACACGCGGCAGCCGTGCAGGCGCAAGATCGCCGCCAGGGTCAGCAGCCCCATGGGTTTGGCCCAGAAATCGAAAGCGGCGAAATCGTGGATCCAGGGGTTGACCAGCAGAATGTGGGGAGGCGTGGGGGTCATCATCGCGATGCAGCCCAGCTTAGAAATCGGACTTTTGCGGAACCGTCAGTCGTCTTCGTCCACGGGGGGAAAGTAGGCCATGGAGGTTTTTTTAAGTTCGCGGCGGCTGAAAAGCAGGGTGTAGGCCGGCACCCCGGTCGCCGCCGATATCCGGCGCACGGTGTCGCGGCACGCGGGCTCGTCCCTGGCGTGAATCATGGTGTAGAGGTTGTAGGGCCACTGGGGGGTGGGGTCGCGGCGGTAGCAGTGGGAGACCTCCCCGAAGCCGGCCATTTGGTCGCCGACCGCCTCGATTTGGTCCTCGGCCACCTGCCAGGCCACCATGGCGTTGGCTTCGAAACCGGATTTCTGATGGCGCAAGGTGGCGCCGAAGCGGCGGATAACCCCCATGCGGCACAGGTTTTTGAGGCGATCCAGGAGCGCTTCTTCGGTGAGCTCCAGGTTGCGGGCGATTTCCAGGTAAGGCCGGGCGGTGATCGGCAGGTCGCCCTGGATGGCGGCAATGATCTTTTTGTCGAGTTCGGTCAGCATGGGCTGATTTAAGAATCTCGGGGCCGAAAAGTCAAGGGGGGTTTCAGCCCGCTGGGTCCTTGTCGGGAAAAAGCCGGCGGATATCGGCTTCCGACGCCTGGCAGACCCCGCGCTCGGTGATAAAGCCGGTCACCAGGCGTGCCGGGGTGACATCGAAGGCGTAGTTGGCGGCCGGGCTGTCCGCCGGCGGCACGAGGACCCGCTCTAGACGCTTGCCCGCCAAGCCCTGGACGTAGCGCACCTCATCGGGCGCGCGCTCCTCGATGGGAATTTCGCGAAGCCCGTCGCGCAGATGCCAGTCGAAGGTGCTGGAGGGCAGCGCCACGTAGAACGGGACCCCGTTGTCGCGGGCCGCCAGGGCCTTGAGGTAGGTGCCGATCTTGTTGGCGACGTCGCCGGTGCAGGTGGTCCGGTCGGTGCCCACGATCACCATGTCCACCAGGCCGTGCTGCATCAGGTGGCCGCCGGCGTTGTCGGTGACGATGGTGTGGCGGACCCCCCGCTGACCCAACTCCCAGGCGGTCAGGCGCGACCCCTGGTTGAGCGGCCGGGTTTCATCCACCCACACGTGGACGTCGATCCCGGCCTCGGCGGCCAGGTAGATCGGGGCGGTGGCGGTGCCGTAATCCACGCACGCCAGCCAGCCGGCATTGCAGTGGGTCAGGATGTTGACCGGTTGTCCCCCCCGCTCGGCGTGAAGTGCGCGGATCAAGGGAAGCCCGGCTTCCCCGATGCGGCGGCAGTTTTCCAGCTCCTCTTCCCAGACCGCGTCTGCGGCGTGCCGGGCCGCTGCCGGGCGCGCCGCCGGCAAAGCGGCGAGGGTCGCGGCCAGAACCCGCG
>JBAPYE010000450.1:0-1863 GCA_049284575.1 Desulfobacterales bacterium | reverse complement strand
ACACCGGCGAGGAGAGCAATAGCAACCAGTCCGCGATGGGCAGGTTCGGCACCCGGGCAGGGATCTTCCAGATGTTGCACATGATACAGCGGGCAATGCACTCGTGCGTGATCTCGAAACTGATCGCAGCCGGTTTTCCCGGTTTCCCGGTGAGGCGTCGATAGCGATGGCGCAAACCGTTTCGGCATAGCTGCGTTATGAGTTTCAACAGTTTGGGATTCATTTGACATAAGACGCGTGGGTATCGCCGACTCTATTGATTCGTCTTCTCCCAGCAGTACGCTGCTTTTCTCAGCGCGCAACGATCTTCTGGCGCCATCAGAACGCCGCTGTGGGCGAAGGCGCGTCCCATACATCCACCGCCGCAGTGATGCCTTCCCTGACATCCTTCACAGGTTTCAAGCTGCGCCATTCGCCGGCGACTGATCTGGGGTAGCTCGGCCCAAATCGGCAGGCCTTCAGAAATGAACTCTTCGAAAGAGCGGTGAAAAACGTCCGCGACGGCGTATTTTTCTGAAAGAAGCATGACGCACGGATAGAGTCGACCGGCGGCCGATATAAACGGGTTCTCTATGCAGCTGCAGATTCTATCGGCCGGTTCCGATCGGCCCTTGTACCATTCGATGACCGATACGTTGGCTATGCGATCATACCGATCCCTGAAGGCCCGATCTTTATGATAGAGATCGAGAAGTTCACATGCCTGAGCGGTCGACGGCGCCGCCAGTTGAGGCGATGCTGCTGCGCGTCCACCGCGAACCAGTGTTCCGCTGACCAATCGTGAAATGCCGATGCCGTCCAAAAGCGCCAGCAATTGGGGAATTTCATGAAAATTGTGCGCCATCTCCGTAAAGGCCACCTGGGTCTGCTCCCCGAGACCCTGCCGGATCGCCGACCGAATTCCCCGGAAGGCGGCTTCGAAACTTCCCGGGCCGCGCACCGCATCATGGGTAAGGGCCGTGGCGCCTTCGATGCTGACTTGCATCCGGAACCGCTCCGGGGACAGTTTTGTCAGCTGCCGGATCGTTGCCTCGTCCAGCAGGGCGCCGTTGGTCTGTAATGTGACGTGCGCGAGATCGGATCGGCGGCAGGCATAATCAACTATTCTCATCCATTCCGGGTGGGTTAGCGGTTCGCCGCCGGCGATATTGATCTTGTTGACGCCGGAGCTGATAAAATCCCGGATTATTTTAATGAGGGCCTCCGAAGGCACCGCCGAGTCGGCTCGCGGTGGTCCGCAGTCGAGCAGGCAGTGGTGGCACTGCAGATTACAGCCGCTCGTGATCATGAGCGTCAGCGATCGGGGTGGTTGTAATCCGTGGCGTCGAATTCGATTGGACAACGGTTCCGTCGCGGTCATGCTTGCGGTTATTTCTTCGACGGCTCGCTGATCATTTCCCACAGGGTGATATCCAGCGGTTCTGCCAGAATCTCACCGGCCTTGGCTTTAAACGCTTCCAAATAGGGCATCGCCAAGTGCTCGTCCAGAGCCTTTTTGCTGACCCAGTTTTCGTAAAGCATCAAGAGTGCCGGGTCCTCTGACGATTGATGCAGGTCGTAATTGATGCAAGCGGCTTCCGCACGGGTCGGTGATACCAGCTTCATCACTTCTTTCTTCACCGTCTCTTCCTGTCCTGGCTTGGCCTTGATCCGTGCGATCACGGTGACTTTGCGATCAGCCATGAGTGACCTCCTTTGGTAAATAGCGGTTTATCCTTCGGCGCTCGTTGGATCGATCATGCGCCTGACTTTCGAGATTTTGTTTGCCGGAAAGCCGCCTTGCTGCGCGTGCTTTTCGATCAATTCCTTGCTGGGGGCAATATAAACACAATAGATTTTATTATCGGTGACAAAGCTCTCCAC
>JBAPYE010000449.1:0-3717 GCA_049284575.1 Desulfobacterales bacterium | reverse complement strand
ATCGAGATCCGCACCAGTCCGATCACCGGCCGGACCAGCAGGATCACTTACAGCCGCGCCGAGGAAAACGAGCCCGGAACGGCGACCCTGCCGGCACCGCCGCCGTTTGCCGCTGAGCACGAGTCGTGCCCTTTCTGCCGCGCCCGGCTGGCCAAAGACACCCCGCAGCTGGCGCCCGCCCTCTGCCCCGAGGGGCGCATGACCCGCGGAAGCTCCACCCTGTTCCCCAACCTGTTTCCCTACGGCCGCTATTCGGCGGTGAGCCTCTTCGACGACGAGCACTTCGTGGAGATCGGCACGGCCCGCCTGCAATCCTACGTGGACAGCCTGCTGAACTGCCGGGACTACCTGTTGCGGGTTCTCTCCCACGACCCGGCGGCCGTTTTCATGGCGATCACCCAGAATCACCTGCCATCGGCCGGCGGCTCGCTCCTGCATCCCCATTTGCAGGTGCAGGCCGACCGGCTGCCGGCCAACCACCAGCGGTTTTTGCAGGCCCGGGCCGCCGAACACCGCCGGCAGTTTGGCACATCGCTTTTCAGCGACTACCTCCAACTGGAGAAACAGGACGGCCGACGTTGGATCGGTGCCACCGGTGCCTGGCACTGGCTGGCGGCTTTCGCCCCCGAAGGCTTTTATGAAATCTGGGGTATCCTGCCCGCCGTCACCACCCTGCGCGACACCGCCGAGGCGCACTGGCGGGACCTGGCCGCGGGGATTCTCTGCGGCCAGAAATTCTACCGCGGCCTCGGCCGCAACGGCTACAACCTCGGGCTGCTGCTGCTGGAAGACGGGTCCGCGGACCTGGAGCTGCGGGCAGTTCTCAGCGTTCGCGGCAACTACGCCCCCTGGGTGCGCAGCGATTTCACCGGCTTCGAGGTGATGCTGGGCGACATGGCCACATTTTCCGCGCCGGAGCATACCGCCGAGCTGGCGCGGCCGTTTTGGCCGGGATCAACCGCCGTGGCCAACGGATGCTGAACTACGGCCGAATTTTCCGAGCGGAATGCTATTCTCTGAAGACTGACCGGGCGGGCAGATGGCGGGGTGTGGGATGGCACCCGTGCCGGGGCGCCATGAAGGCCCCCGGCACAGGCGGCAATAGGGTCGCAACCGAAAGCGGCCCTGAGGGTCTCAGGGAGTCATTTCCAATGGAATGCCATGCCGACCAAGCCGAGTGCGACCTGCTGGTTGTAGAAATCGATATTGGAGTCGGCCCCACCGTAGGCGCCGGTCACGAAGAAACGCGCCGATTGGCTGCCGAGAAGTGACCAGCCCCAGGGGTTGGTGTAATAGACCGAGGCGGATGCGCCGTAGAGGTCGTCCTCACGGGTTTTGCCGAAGACCGGGTTGCGCTTGTCGTAGTCCGCCTGCCCGAAGTAGCCGTTGAGCACCAGGCTGACCGGGTCCAGGTTGTAGAGATAGGTCAGCTGCAGATTGTAGCCGGTGTTGGCCATGGCCTCGCCGTCCAGGTCGTCATAGTTCATGCCGATTTGAGGCCTCAACTTGTGATTATCGCCGAACTCGAGGAGGTAGCCGATCGATGCCCGGTGCACGGCGCCGTTGCGGTCCAGGCGGTTCCGTTCGGCGTTGGTCAGCTCGGCGATGGAATTGCCGCTGCTCTCGTTGGTGATGTCCACCTTCCGGTAGACGTACTCCAGTTCCAGGTTGGATCCCAAAAACTTGTCCCAGACCAGCTGGCCCCCGACGTTTTGGCGGCCGGTGTCATCCCGGTCTCGACCCGTCAGGTAGGGGTCCCGCCAGACCTTGACGTTTCCGCTGAACAGCAGACCTGCCTGGAACACGCCGAGGGAACCGATGTCCTGCTTCACGGCCAGCTGCTGGGCGCTGTCGAAGGAGAGCAGGTCACCCACCTCGGTGCCCAGAAACACCTCGGTGCGCCTGTTGGCGAAGGTGTAGGCGAGCTTGAAGGGAGCCGTGAAGATGACGGTCGACTCCGAATCCGGCTCGTCATCCAGGCTGTCGATGCGTTGATCGGACAAATCGAAGCTCAGCACCTTGGCAACCGTGTTGCTCTCGATACTCATATACCCCACCCCCGGCTGAATGTAGCCGCTGAAGCCGGGCTGCTGGGGGATGGGGTCCAGCGCCGATGCCGGGGAACCGCCGAGGATCACCACCAGGGCAAAAACCAGGCTGCAAAAACCGAATCTGAATTTCATCAACACCTCCTTCCTTGATGCGCTTGCTTTGTTTTTGGTTGCTTAATAATGAGGGGCTTGTCAAGCTTGTATTTGCTGCCGGCAAGATCGTGAAACGGTCGGCCCAAGCGTTTTTGGCTAACCGCGGACCATGAATACCTTTTTCTACCCTCATTTACAATACGAAAAGTCTATGCGTGCTTTTTTATTGATCAACCGAGGCAGTATGCTAAACTCCGCAGATCGACCTACACCCTGGTCCACGACCCGAAAAGCGACCGGCTCCAGGGAATCTATCACCACGCGGGGCTGCAGGAAAACTTCGAAGTGCTATTTGTCAGAGACAAATGAGACTGATGTCCCCTGCAACGGAAAAGCGCCATAAGCCTCTCAACCCTTTGGGCACTCTGGCCCTGCATTTCAGGCCGCGCAGGGTTCCTGAAAGGACATTGCGCTTCACCCTGACTTGGGGTCTGGGCGGCATGTCGGCCGTGCTGGTAATGCTCCAGCTGTTCAGCGGGACCCTGCTGAAATTCGCCTACGGACCGGTCCCCACCCAGGCCTACGAGTCGCTGGTGCGCCTTCAGGACGGCTACCTGTTCGGGCGGCTGGTGCGCAACATGCATTTCTGGAGCGCCAACCTGCTGGTCGTCGTGGTCTGCCTGCACGGCCTGCGGGTTTTTTTCAGCGGCGGATTTCACCCCCCCCGCCGGCTGAACTGGGTGGTCGGGCTGAGCCTTTTCATCCTCCTGCTGCTGTCCAACCTCACCGGATACCTGCTCCCCTGGAACCAGCTGGCCTATTGGGCCACCACCATCTCCGTCGGCGTGCTGGAATACATCCCCCTGGTGGGCAGTCGGCTGCAGCAGATCGTGCTGGGCGGCCCCCAGATCGGTCCGGCCACCCTGCGCAATTTTTTCGCCCTGCACACCGCCGTTTTTCCCGCCCTGATCGTCATGCTGATGGCGTTTCACTTCTGGCGGGTGCGCAAGGCCGGCGGGCTGGTCATCCCCCGCGCCCCGGCCGAGGAGCCGGAGGAAAAGCCGGCCATGGTCCCGACCCACCCGGACCTCCTGCTGCGGGAGGCGGCCATGGCCCTGGCGGTCATCGCCGGCGTGCTGGTTCTGTCGCTCATCTTCGATGCCCCCATGGGACAGCCGGCCAACCCCGGCCTCAGCCCCAACCCGACCAAGGCCCCCTGGTATTTTGCGGGCATTCAGGAATTGCTGGTGCACTTCCACCCGAGTTTTGCACTGTTGATCACCGCTGCCCTGGTGTTCGGTCTCTTTTGTCTGCCCTACCTTGATTACGCCGAGGCCCCGGCCGGTGTCTGGTTTGCATCGGCCACCGGCCGGCGCACCGCGCTTATCGCCGCTGCGGCGGCTGCGGTGGCCACCCTGCTGGTTGTCGCTTTGGATGAATACGCGCTTGATACTTCGACCATGCTGCCCAATCTGCCCCAGGCCGTCAGTCTCGGGCTGCTCCCGACGGTTCTCCTGGCTGCAGCCCTCGCCGGGCTTTACGCTGTGATGGTGAAGAAGTTTGAGGCCACGCG
>JBAPYE010000448.1:0-4511 GCA_049284575.1 Desulfobacterales bacterium | reverse complement strand
CGGCATACCCTCCGAGAAAACCCGTCTTTTGCGGTTCGGGTGCAGCTTCTTTCGTTTGCGAACCCGGGGTGGCGCAGGAAATGATACTTCCTGCGAATGCCAAACCAATGCCCATTGCCAAAACCGCCTTGACTGTCTTTTTCATGATGGATGTTCCTCTCTGGTTTTTTGTTTTCCTTCCCAAGGGCGTTCCCGGAACCTGGTCTCCAAAGGTCTCAATTTCAGTTCTGGATCAGGTAGCGTCAGGGCAGCACTTAAGTGGTAATGCGAAATCCATACTCAAGCCTGCGGAAGGCTGCAAAAACAGGGATAACTCATCTGGATCAATTGATTTCTGCGAGTTGCAAGCGGCGTTTGAAGTGTGCGCCAAGGCCTTGGGGGTGCCGAAATATCGGCATCTTGACTCCATATCGGCATTGGGTGGCGGCCCACCCGATGGCCGGACCCTTCACTTCTGACCACAGGCGCGCCGCGGCTCAGAGCACGGGCGCCAGAAGCCGTGCGGCCTTGGCGCCGACCTTGAGATGAAACGGCAGCGCGTCGTAGGCCCGGGCGCCGACCTCCAGCGACTCGGCAAAATCCAGAGTGAACATCGCCGCGACCTCGGCCGCAAAGCCGGCGTCGGCGACGGCGAGGGTGATCTCGAAGTTCAGCCGGAAGGAGCGGTTGTCGAAATTCTTGGTGCCCACCGCCGCGAAGCCTTCGTCCACCAGCAGCGCCTTGTGGTGCAGAAACCCGCCGGTGAAGCGGTGAACGTGAATCCCGGGGTGGTCGAGCTCCTTGAGCAGGGCGAATGAGGCCAGCCAGACCAGGAGCTGATCCGGCTTCATGGGCAGCAGGAGCCGCACCTCGACGCCCCGGATGGCGGCCAGCTGCAGCGCCTGGATGATCCCCTCGTCGGGCACGAAATAGGGGCTGGCGATCCAGAGCCTGCGCTGGGCCATGGAGATGGTCTGGAGAAAGAAGAGGGTGCAGCGCTCCTGAGGGTCGGAAGGCCCGGAGGCCAGCACCAGGGCCTGGCACCCAGCGCGTTCCGGTTCGGGGTCGTGGGGCTGCCAGGAGGCGTCCAGGATCTCGCCGGTGGCGAAATACCAATCGGCGGCAAAGACCATCTGCAGCTGCAGCGCGGTCGGCCCCGCCACGCGAACGTGGGTGTCGCGCCAGCGGCCGTATTTGGGGTTTAGCCCGAGGTATTCGTCGCCGACATTGTGGCCGCCGATGAAGCCAACCCGGCCGTCTACGATCACGTTTTTGCGGTGGTTGCGGAAATTGAGCCGCCATCGGTCGCGCCAGCCGCTCAAAGCGCTGAAGGCGGCCATGCGGACCCCCCGGGCGCGCCATTTACGCATGACCCTGGGGGTCATCGCCGCCCCGCCGAAACTGTCGATCAGAAAGCAGACCGCCACGCCCTCGGCCGCCTTGGCGGCAAGCGCCTCCAGCAGGCGCCTCCCCAGGCCGTCGTTGCGCATAATGTAAAACTGCACGTAGACGGAGTGCTTCGCCCCGGCGATTTCAGCCAAAATGGCGTCGAAGGTGGCCCCCCCGTCAATCAGCAGATCCAGTCGGTTGCCGCGCAAAAACGACTTCCGGGCGATGGCCGCCAAGGCCAGGGCCGCCCCGGGCCGGACGTCGCGGGGATCCACCTGAAACGGGGCCATTCCGGCGTGGACACGATCGATGTGCTCCTGGTGCCGGCTGAGTTTTTCCTGCATCGCGCGCGAATGGGCCTCGAAGCGCCGGCTGCCGAAAAACCAGTAGAGGGGCAGCGCCAGCCACGGGAAGGCCACCAGGCCGACGACCCACGCGACTGTGCCCTGGGCCGTACGCACGGTGAAAAGGGCGTGCACGGCACTGGCGACCGCGATGAGCTCGACTGCAATCAAAAGGCTGGAGAACGTCCAGCTCATGGGGATCTCCCGGTGAAATTCCGCGTCCAGGCGTTAATCCGTCCGTCCGGAGCCGCGCCTGCTGCTTTTATTCAGGGTGCCGGCGTGTCGCCGGGTGTCTGGCTCAGCTGCGAGAGGTAGCGAAAATATTTTTCAATATAACGGCCGGAAATGATTTCGGCTATCGAAAAAGTCAGCCGCCGGTCTTCGAGCCGCTGGCCGGTATACTCGTGATAGAGGCTCCCGGAAAGATCGAAGAGGGTGTTGCCGATGATCTTGCCGGCGACGATCTCGTGGGCCACCCCGAAGACCCGGCAGCGGATGGGGCGGTGGTCGAAGACCGCGCAGCGCCCGTCCTGATTCAACGGGCAGACCAGCCCGGCCTGATCGCAGGCGTTTCTGACCGCGTCCTGAAAGGCCGCCGGATCGCTGCGCAGATGGGCCAGGCTGCCGCGCAGGGCGCGGGCTTGGCCGTAGGCCTGCATGGCGGCCGCAATCACCGCGGTCCGGGCCGCGCTTTTGAGCGTCCGGTTCATCTGGGTGGTCAGGTAGATCGCCTCGATCAGTTGGATTTCAAAGTAGCGCCGGCAGCACAGATCGGTTTCCGCCCCGCAGGTCGGGTGCTCGCCGGCGGCTGCCAGGTTTTCCCCGACCATCTGCACCAGGGTTTCGTAGTGGTCGAAGAAGGGGCTCAAATCGACCGCCGCGCGGCTCTCCAGGGTGGGCTGGCGAACCGTCAGGACCCCCGATTTCTTGCCGAATTTTTTCAGCAGGCGCCACTGGCAGAAATTGGTAGGCTTTGCCCGGGAATGCTTGAGCTTTTTTTCCGCGGCCTTCAACCCCAGCCCCCGGCGCAGGAGGTAGGAGGTCACGAAGGTGCCGGTGCGCCCGATCCCGTGCCGGCAATGCACCAGGACCTTCTTGCCCAGGTAGATGGCCTCGTCCAGCCAGTCCAGCGCGGTTTCCATGGGCGCCATCTCGGGCGCGCACTCATCTTCGATGGGCAGGTAATAGACCTCGAAGCCCGATTTTTCCTCGATTTCGTGCAGGTCGCAGAACTCGCCGCAGAGGTTGACGATGGCGTCGATGCCCTGGGTGCGGATGGCTTCGAGTTCATCGTAGGACATCGGGGCATGGCCCACCGCGAGATCGTCGGTGATCCAGGTCAGTTGGTATCCGGCCATCACGGGTGCCTTTCTTGGGCCGATTTCAAGGAATCAAACGAACATGGCTTTCAAGGCCTGCCGCTTGGCGTGCGGCCAGCGCACGCAGAAGGCCGGCCGGCCCTTCATCACCATCTGGGTGCAGGTGTCGCCGCAGTCGGGGTCGCAGTGCAGGATAGCCTCATCGCGCCCCTCGCGCACCTTGGCCGGCCATTCGGGGTCGGCCCACAAAACCCGCGCCAGCCCGATCAGGTCGGCCTGCCCCGCCCGCAGCACCCTTTGGCACAGGGCCCCGCCGGACAGGCGGCCGGCGGTGATCACCGGAATGCCGACGCGCCGCTTGACCCCCGCCGCCAGATCCACCATGTAGCCGTCCTGGCGTCCGCGGGCGAGAATCTCCGGCAGAAAGAAAGACTCGTAAGTGCCCCCCATGACCGAGAGGTAGGCGATGCCGGCGGCCTCCAATGCCGCCGCGAAAGGAGTCGACTCCGCCGGTGTCAGGCCGCCGGGAAGCCACTCGTCGGCCAGAAAGCGGTAGCCCACCGGCGCGGGGCCCACCGCCGCCGTGACCGCCTGGACCACCTCCAGCGGAAAGCGCTGCCGGCCCTGCGGGCTGCCGCCGTAGCCGTCGGTCCGGCGATTGGTGTGCGGGGAGACGAACTGGGCCAGCAGATAGCCGGTGCCGCCGTGCAGCTCCACCAGGTCGAAGCCGGCTGCGCAGGCGCGCCGGGCGGCATCGGCGAATTTGGTCGCGATGGCGCCGATTTCCCTTTCTTCCAGGGCCTTGGGCAGGCGGCCGAAGGTTTCCACGGCCGAGGGCGCCACCGGCTGTTCGGCGGCGCCGGCAAAGCGTCCGGCGTGGTTGAGCTGCAGGCAGGCCAGGGCGCCCTGGGCCTTGATGGTCTGCGCCAGGCGGGTCAGCCCGGGGAGATTGGCGTCGCTGTCGGCCCGCAGGGTCCGGTGGGACCCGCTGCCGCCGGGGTGGTCGACGGTGGCGTTTTCCACCACCACCAGGGCCACCCCGCTGGCCGCCATCTGACGGTAGTGTTCCAGCAAAAGATCGCTCACCGTGCCGCCCTCCCCGGCGTAGCCAAGGTAGAGGGGGGCCATGGTCAGGCGATTCTTCAAGGTAAGCGGGCCAATACGGATGGGGGAAAACAGCAGATCGTCCATTCAGCACCTCCGACAATTGGGGAAAACGGCAGGGAAGCGGCTCGGCGGCGGCAAGCCCACGGCCGGGCGAAGAAGGTTGCGACCGGCTCGCCTTGAAGACTATAGGGGGGAAGCTCCCCGGATGTCAACGGCGCGCCCCGGGGTCATGCGTGCGGGCCGGTGTATTCCACCACCATCAGACTGAGGTCGTCGTCGGGGGGCCGGCCGCCGCCGAACCTCTTGACGGCGTCGTAGACCCGATCGGCCAAGACGGCGACCGGCTCGCGGCGGGCGGCCTGCAGCGCCGCGT
>JBAPYE010000447.1:0-8311 GCA_049284575.1 Desulfobacterales bacterium | reverse complement strand
AGCTTGGGAAGCTTGTACTCTACCAACTGAGCTATGCCCGCTTTCCAAGGACGGTAAGATAGGGCAAAAAAAAAATATTGTCAACAGAATTCTAAGAGGGCCCATCGGCGCCGGCTTTATCGGTCCGGGGGGATGTCGGCTGCGGCTACAGGGGAGTTTCCAAAAGTCTGCGAATGGCCTTCAACTCCTCGCGAATTTCGGCCAAGGTCGGTGGCGGCGGCGGGGCCTGACGGCCGCCCAGGGATTGCTTGGCGCCCTGGATCGTGAATTTCCGATCATAGAGGAGATGCTTGATTTCCAGAATCAGCGCCACGTCCTTTTGGCGGTAGAGCCGCTGGCCGGAAGCGGCCCTCTTCGGCCGGATCTGTTTGAACTCGGTTTCCCAGAAACGCAGAACATAGGTCGGCAGCCCGGTGAGGGCGCCCACCTCACCGATTTTGAAGTAAAACTTATCCGGTATTTCAGGCGGAAGGCGGGGAGTTGCCATACCGGGTCGCCCCTCAAGAGGTTAAGGGTTGCCGCCTAAACTGGCAGGGTGGCCCCGAAACGCGTCAGGACCCTATCGGAGAGCTGCTGGTGAAGGCGGGTGACGGCCGTGTCCTCCAGGGTTCCGGTGTCGGACCGATACGTGATGCGAACCGAGACGCTTTTTTTGTCTTCCGGGATCGGGGGGCCCGTGTACACGGCGAGCAGTCGGAGGCTTTCCACCAGTTTTTCCTCGGGGCTGCCCAGCGCGGAAAGGATCTCGCCAGCTTCGATCGCGGTGTCGATGATCACCGTCAGGTCGCGCTCCACGAACGGAAACTTGGGCAGC
This sequence comes from Desulfobacterales bacterium, assembly GCA_049284575.1. Lineage (GTDB taxonomy): Bacteria > Desulfobacterota > Desulfobacteria > Desulfobacterales > JAABRJ01 > JAABRJ01. The sequence goes on along the minus strand of JBAPYE010000447.1, from coordinate 7,497 downwards.
GGCGACGCCAGTCGGACCTTGGGAATCAAGGGGAACAGGCGGTCCATGTCGATTTCGAAAAAGAACGCGGGTTGCTTCAAACTATGATTCAGCAGCACCTGGGGGTGGACTTCCCCGATGGTGCCGACCACCTGGGGGCCGGCAGCTATCTGGGCCGTTGCGCCGGGTCTGGCGTAGGGGCAGTCTTCGGGTGCCAGCCGGGAAAAGTTGATCGCTGCGACCCCCAGCGCCTGGAGCAGCCTCTCGGCGACCCCTTTGATGTCGTAGAAATCACAGGCCGTCGGTTTGGCAAACCAGCCCTCTTCGCCGCGCAGACCGGTCCACAGGGCGGTCAGCATTTCGGTTTCCACCGGCAGTTCGGCGCCGGCCGTCTCCTTGACGAATGTTTTGCCCACCTCGAAAAGCCGCAGGGTTTTGATCTGCTGGGCCGCATTGCGCTGCAGGGTCTCGAGCAGTCCCGGCAGCAGCGAGGAGCGCATGGTGGTCTGGTCTTCGCTGATCGGGTTCAGAATTTGGACCTGGCAGCGCCGCGGGTCCTCGGCCGCAAGGTTCAGGCGATCGCAGGAAGCCGCGTGAATGAAGCTGTAGGTGATGGCTTCGCAAAACCCGGCCCCCACCAGCGTGTCGCGCATGCGGTCACGCGTCTCGATGTAGCGGGAAACCGTGCGGCCTTTGGCCGGAATCAGCGGAAACGTCGTGGGGATTCGGTTGTACCCCGACAGCCGGGCCACCTCTTCCATCAAATCCTCCGGTCGGGTGACATCGACCCGGAAAGACGGCGGGGTGACCTCGAGCCTGTCGTCATCTTGAGGGCTGACCTTAAAGGCGATGGCGCTCAGGAACGTCGCAATCTCCCCGGCATTCAGTGCCAGGCCCAGGAGCCGATTGGCGGCCGCTACGCTCAGGAGAATCCGGGGGGCGGCGATCTTGCGGGGGTGGACATCGATCGCGTCGCTCGCCGGCACACCCCCGGCCAGTTGCTGCATCAGATGGGCGGCACGGTTCAGGGCGTCCAGGGTGCCCTCCGGATCCACCCCACGCTCGAAGCGGTGGGCCGCATCGGTGTTCAGCCCCAGGGCTTTGGCGGTTTTGCGGATGCTGACCGGGTCGAAGTGGGCGCTTTCGATCAGCACCGAGTGGGAATCGGCCTCTATTTCAGAGTTGAGCCCTCCCATCACGCCGGCAATGGCGATCGGTTTTTGCCCGTCGCAGATCATCAGCATCTCGGGGGTCAGTTCGCGCTCTTTGCCATCCAGGGTGGTGAAATGCTCGCCCGCAGCGGCGGTTCGGACCACGATGCGGTGTTCGGCAAGACGGTCGAAGTCGAAAGCGTGGAGCGGCTGGCCGGTTTCCATCATGACGAAGTTGGTGATGTCGACCACGTTGTTGATGGGTTTCAATTCAATCGAGCGCAGACGGTCCTGCAGCCAGGGGGGCGAAGGGCCGACGGTGATGCCGTGCAGCAGGCGGGCCGCATAGCGCGAGCAGTGCTCGGGAGCCTCGATGGTGACGGCGGCCTGCCGCGCGGTGGCGCTGCCCGTCGCCGGTGGAGCGAAATCCGGCAGGCGCAAGGAGGTCTTCTGGATGGCCGCGACTTCACGGGCCACCCCGATAATGCTCAGACAGTCCGGCCGGTTGGGGGTGAGACCGATTTCCAGAACGTGGTCCGATAGGTTGAGCGCCCGGTTCAGGGGTGTGCCCGGTTGGGCCGCCCCGTCTGCAAGGACCATGATGCCGCCGGCATCGGGTCCGAGTCCCAGCTCGGCTTGGCTGCAGAGCATGCCTTCGGAAAGCTCTCCGCGAATGAGCCCTTTCTCAAGCCGCCCCCCGCCGGGCAGATCGGACCCCGGCAGGGCCAGGGCCGCGAGCTGGTCCTGGGCCACGTTGGGGGCGCCGCACACCACCGAAACGCTGCGGCCCCCGATGTCCACCCGGCAGCACGTGAGGCGGTCCGCGCGCGGGTGGGGCGCCACAGCGACGACACGCCCCACCACAACGGTCTCGAGACGGCTGTAGCGATCGGTCACCGCCTCAACTTCGAGACCGGCCATGGTGAGCGCTTCGGCCAGTTCGTCAACCGTCATGTCGACGGCGACATAGGCTTTGAGCCAGCTTAAACTAACCTTCATTGCATCAATCCAGTTGGAATCTTGGCGCAGGGGCGATTAGAACTGCCTCAGAAACCGTGAATCGTTCTCAAAGAAACGCCGAATGTCGTCGATCTGATATTTTAGCATCGCAATCCGCTCGACCCCCATGCCGAAGGCAAATCCCGTGTAAGCGCTGGTGTCGTAACCCACATTTTCAAACACCGCCGGATGCACCATCCCGGACCCCAGGACTTCCAGCCAGCCCGTCTGGGAGCAGACGCGACAGCCGTTGCCCCTGCAGATCACGCAGCGGATGTCAACTTCCGCACTGGGTTCGGTGAACGGGAAAAAGCTGGGCCGGAACCTGACACTGGTATCCGGGTCGAAAATCTGCTGGACAAAGGTGGTCAGAATCCCCTTGAGGTCGCCAAAGGAAACCTTGCGGTCGACCATCAGGCCTTCAACCTGATGGAACATCGGGGTGTGGGTCAGGTCGGAGTCGCAGCGGTAGACTTTTCCCGGGGCGATGATGCGGACCGGCGGCGGCTGCTGCGCCATGATCCGCACCTGGATCGGCGAGGTGTGGGTGCGCAGAACGACATTTTCCGAAACGTAGAAGGTGTCCTGCATCTCCCGGGCGGGGTGGTTTTTGGGGATGTTGAGCGCCTCGAAATTGTAATAGTCCGTTTCGACCTGCGGGCCTTCGACGGTTTCAAAGCCGAGGCGGTTGAAGATCGCACAGATTTCGCGGGTCGCCTGGGTGATCGGGTGCAGCGATCCGCTGAAGCAGGGTCGGCCAGGAAGCGAAACATCGATTTCTGCGACCCGTTTCAGGGTCTCGGCCTGAAGCCTGCGGGCCGCGGCGTCGATCTCGGCAGACAGAAAATTTTTAAGCTCGTTGGCGCGCTTGCCCGCAAGCGGGCGTTCCTCGGAGGGGAGCTGCGAAATATGGCGCAGGTACCGGGTGACCCGGCCCTTGCGCCCGAGATAGTGCACCGAGATTTCGCCCACCGCATCAAGGTCGGTTGCCGAGGCCAGCTCCCGCAGGGCTGCGGTTTTAATCTGATATAGGGTCGCGTTCACGCTTTAGGCCTTGGTGCTTGCTGCAAGCGGCCGTCGGAGGGCGCCGGCCTTGCTGCTGCAGCGCGGCCGGACTCTTCGGGGTTCGTGCAGCGTCCACATCCACGAACGATCATCTGCTCTGAGCGGCCACCTGGGCAAGCCGGGTGAAGCCGGCAGGGTCTGAAACCGCCAGCTCCGCCAGCACCTTGCGGTCAAGGTCGATGGCGGCCAGTTTCAGTCCATGCATGAACTTGCTGTACGACAGGTCGTTTAGGCGCGCGGCGGCGTTGATGCGCGCGATCCACAGCTGGCGGAACTCGCGCTTGCGGACCCGGCGGTCCCGGTAGGCGTACATCAGGGCCCGGTCGACCGTATCGGCCGCGGTGCGGAACAGTTTGCTATGGCCGCCACGAAACCCCTTGGCCAGCTTCAAGACCTTTTTGCGGCGGTGGTTTGCCTTGAATCCTCTCTTTACTCGCATGTCACTCTCCTGAATCCCGTTCGGAAAACGCAGGCGCTGGACGCTGGTCCACCTGCCGGCCGGGAGTTTGCTGTAAATCGGCGTTTGCGTTGCAACGCCTGCGGCCCCAAGCGGGTCGCTGCAATGTCACTTTGCCGGGCGCGGCATCAGCCGTTGGGCATCAGAAGCCGGAGCTCCTTGCGGTTGGTTTTGTCCACAATCTGAACCTTGCGCAGGCTGCGTTTGCGCTTGGGGCTTTTTTTGGTCAGAATGTGGTTGGCGTGGGATTTCGAAAACGTGAATTTCCCGGTCCCGGTTTTCTTGAACCGTTTGGCAGCGGCTCGATTTGTCTTGATCTTTGGCATGGTATCGGCTCCTTGCGGTTTGTTCCTTCTCTCAAACATCGGTGGCGCGGGCAAAAACACCACCAGCCCGCGCCACCTGCTGTAGCAACATCGCGACTGTCTTCTCGTTGAAACCCCGTGGCCCTCGCGCGGGCCGGTCAGTTGGGTTCCCGACTAGCTGACGGGTGGCCCGGGCCTCCGGCCTTCATTTGGGGGACAACACCATGATCATGGTGCGCCCTTCAAACTTCGGAAGCTGCTCCACGGTGGCGATCTCACTGGTTTCTTCAGCGATCTGCTGCAGCAGCTCACGGCCGCGCTGTGAAAGTGTGATCTCGCGCCCCCGAAACATGACCGTCACCTTGACCTTGTCTTTTTTGCCCAGAAACTTTCGGATGTGCCCCAACTTGACCTGCAAATCGTGATCGCCGGTCTTGGGCCGCACCTTGATCTCTTTGACTTGGAAGGTGCTCTGCTTCTTTTTGGCCTCCTGCAGTTTTTTGGTCAACTCGTATTTGTACCGGCCGTAGTCCATAATTTTGCAGACGGGCGGGACGGCATTGGGCGAAATTTCCACCAGGTCAAGACCAAAGCTCACAGCCGTTTCAAGGGCCCTGGCCGTCGGAACGACGCCGATCTGGTTGCCGTCGGGATCGATCAGGCGAACCTCCCGGGCCCTTATGTTCCGATTGATGTTGGTCCTGCTTTTACTGGGTCCGCTTGTTTGTCGTGATACAGCTATGCTTCCACCTCCTGAGCTTGAAAGTCGACGAGAGTGCCCGGCTTTTGAACGCCTTTTTGCGGGATCCTGGGAAATTCAAAAGATAATGGGCAGTTATCAAGATCTTAACCAAGATAAGTCAAAGAGTCAAATATAAAACAACCTCAACAAATGCAAGAAAAAAATTCAGACACCCGCATTTTGGGTCTTCGAAGAAAGCGGCTTACGGCTGGTTGAGGGTGTACTCGGCAAGCGGACTGTTGCGCCAATAATGGTTTGCGGGTGCCGCAAAAAAGGCCTTGAACAGCTCAAGGCTCTCTTGGCGCAGAACCCCCGGGACCACTTTCAGCGCGTTTTGGCGATAGAGCGCCGGGAGCGCCCCGAAGTCGCACCCGGTCACGCCCCCCATGGCATCTTCGTAGGCGTACACGATGCGTCGTACGCCGTTTAACAGCAATGCGGCGTAGCACATCAGGCACGGTTCCATGGTGCAGTATGCGGTCAGGTGCGACCGCTCGACGTCTGCCTTGAGCGCGGCCAGTTGGCGGAGCGCCACCATTTCGGCGTGGTCGATCTCATTGGGGGTCGCCCGGGTGGTTCCCCGGCGGCGGCCGCTGGCCAGGATCCTGTGGCCGCCGACCAGCACGCAGCCTACGGGAAACTCGCCGTCAGCCATGGCCGCCCGGGCCTCTTCGAGCGCTTTTTGCATGAAATCGCGGTCGTCTGTCACGGTGTCGCGGTCCTTTCCGAATAACAAGCGCTGCCGGGGTGAAAAATGCAGCGCCGGTGCCTTTGGGGGGCGCTTACAGGCGGCAGATGCTGTCGTCGCACGGGCAGCTGCCGTCGACCTCGTAGGCGTACAGCACCCGGGACTCCATGGCGGCGCGCTGCGGCGAAATGGGCACCGCCTGGCGGGCCGCCATCCGTTTCGCCAATTGCACGCGGGTCGGGATCTCCGCCAGCCCCGCGCCGACCTGTTTGCCGCTGAAGCCGTCGAGAATATCGGCGTCCTGACCGTTGGTCACCACCACCACCGGAATTTGATAGGGCCCCAGCAGCCGTGAGGCGGCCAGGGCCGGGCGGTGCCGGGTGGTCAAGGAGCCGGGCCCGAATCTGATGATCATTCCGATGGCACCCTCAAGGGACACCACCAGATCGATCTGCAGTTGGGCGCACTTTTCACCCGCGGTTACTCGCAGGGGGACCCGGGGGGTGATGTCACTTTTGGTAAACCCTTTGCCCTCCACCAGCAGCCGCGCCAGTTGCTGGCGGTAGCGTTCGTCGAGGGTGTCCTGCAGGCTTTCGCCGGTCAAAAAATCACGGCAGTCTCCAAGGATCAGATGGTGGCCGCTCATGGGGCTGATGGTCTCCGGCGGTCTGCGAGCCGCTGCCGGCAGGTCGGCAATCCGCAACAACGGGCCGCGGCGCGCGTTGCTGCCTGCAAAATAGCGCTTTACAATTGGGGGGTGCTCTGAAAAACTAACACCGTTTTGTCGTCTTACAACCCGTTTTGACTGCCGCGCTGCCTGGCGCGGCAGTCGGGTGCGAGTGGATGAGTATACGCGAGAATTTTGAAAAGCGCGAAAGAAATTTCATGTCCCCCTATGGGTGCCTCAGCGCGGCGTCCAAGGGGCGCCGTCGGCCGGAGGCCCCCTGCCCGATCCGAACGGTGTTTCAGGTCGATCGGGACCGGATCGTGTATTCCAACGCATTCCGGCGCTTGAAGCACAAAACCCAGGTGTTCCTGGCGCCCCTGGGCGACCAGTATCGCACCCGGCTGACCCACACCCTGGAAGTGTCTCAGATCGCCAGGACCATTGCACGGGCCATGTTTCTCAACGAGGACCTGGCCGAGGCCATCGCCCTGGGCCACGACCTCGGCCACACCCCTTTCGGGCACAGCGGCGAAACCGCCCTGCGCGAAATTTTCCAGGGTCGCTTCCTTCACTACGAACAGAGTCTGAGGGTGGTGGACGTCCTGGAAAAAAACGGCCAGGGTCTCAACCTGACCTACGAGGTTCGCGACGGCATTCTCAAGCACTCCAAAGGCTACGGGCGGGTCATCCCCGAAGACCCCAACGAGTTGGCCGCCACGATCGAGGGGCGCATCGTGCGGATTGCCGACATCATCGCGTATCTCAACCACGACCTGGACGATGCGATCCGCAGCGGGGTGATTGTCGCAGCGCAGGTGCCGGAGGTTTGCACCCGGGTGCTGGGCAGCTCTCACAGCCAGCGGGCCGCCAACATGATCCGGGACCTGGTGTTCGCCAGCACCGTCAGCGACGCCCCCCGCGCCTTGCGCATGAGCGACCCCGTGCACGAGGCGATGATGATCCTGCGCCAGTTTTTGTTTGAAAATGTCTACCGTGCGCCGCTGGTCCACAACGAATTTTTGAAGGCCAAAAAAATTTTAACGGAGCTGTTCACCTATTTCCTGGACAACCCCGACATGCTGCAAAGACAATTAGAGGACATGGAAATGATAGGCGGCAATCACCAGGAGCAGACCCGGGAGCGGATTGTGTGCGATTTGATTGCCACCATGACCGATCGCAACGCCCTGGAGCTGTATGAAAGAATTTTTTTCCCGTCGCGGCTGGTCTGACGGCGTTGGAGGCCGCGATGCTTGCCCGGCATGACCGCGACCGCTTCCCGGAGGGGGCCCTGGGGCCTTTTCGAAACCGCCTGCAGGCGCTCTATGCCCAGATGGACCGGGCCTACCAGGCTGCCGCCCGGCACTACGGGTTCGATTGCCAGGGCTGCGCCGAGAGCTGCTGCCGCACCCGTTTTGATCATCACACGCTGCTGGAATATTTG
>JBAPYE010000446.1:0-4477 GCA_049284575.1 Desulfobacterales bacterium | reverse complement strand
GCACAATATGGCGCCGGATTTTGGTTCGTCACCCAGGCACATTCGCCGGCGCATATCGGGATATGTGCCGGCGGATGTAACGCCGGTGACGGGCCAAAAGACAAGCAAGATGTGCAATTATTTCTTGGCGAGACCCTTAAATCCGGACGAAATCCACGTATTCGCCGTGCGTCAGGCAGTGCGCCCATATCCGCAGGGTATCGCCCCGCGAAACGCCCCGCGGCAGGGCCGCAAGATAAATGGTATACACCCCCCCGTCATCCGTCAGCCGGCGGCGGCCCAGGATCGCGAAGCGCCCGTTGTCATCGGGGGACGGCTGCGGCCAGCCCGAATAGGTGCTGATTGCCGTCTCCTGCCAGTTCCCGGTGGCTTTCCGGATCCGGATCCAGTTGTACCAGTGGCCCTCATGGTTGTTGGAAGCCTCCGGGGGGGCATTGGGGTGCCGGACATGGCCCTTGGCGGGGTCGCCCCACATCAGGGCGATATAGCCTTGCGGGATACCGGCCGAATCGACCGCCGGCAAAAACGGCAGATGTTTTCCCAGGTGAGCCGTTTCCCCTTCGGGCCCGTTGATGTCCGGAAGGTAGGCGGGCGGGATGGCCCCCGCATTTCCCCTTGCGCGGTTGAACTCGATCGGGTCCCAGCCGGACGGCTTCACCAGCGGCAGTGCAAGGCGCTGTTCCCCCGGCCCCCCGGAGCGGGTTTCAGGAGGCGTGTCACGGGATCCTTCACAGGCTGTCATCACCGGGAAGAGCAGAATGCTTCCCGAAAGAAGCGCCGTTTTTTCCAAAAACTCTCGTCGGCTTTGGGGTTTCATCGCACCTCCTTTCCCGCAGGCTGCGGGGGCGTTGTCACAGGCGATCGAAGGCATTCGGCGCGCAGGCGGGCTGCACGATCCGGGCTGGCGTAACTCACTTTCAGACGGGGCCGTCAGTTTTGGCGTTTTTTTCTCCGTTTGCGGGCCCGCTGTTTTAAGGCTGTTTTTTCTATTTTTTCCGCGATTTTGGCACGCAGGCCTTGCTGGTATTTGAGAACCGACTGGTAGGCAAAATAGTAGCCGAGGGCCGCCAACGGCAGCCCCAGGATAACCCCGCCGACGATCAGGGTCCAGAAAATTTCGGGCGTTTTCTGGAGCAGATTCAAGATGATCGAGAAACTCAGTTCGCCGGGCGGCGTGAAGGGCCGCGCAGACCCGCTGACCTTGGCCCCCACGACGTAGGTGGCGCTGTAGACGAAAGGGGCCGTGAGCGGATTGGAGACCCAGACCCCCACCGCCGAGGAAATCTTGTTCCATTTGAAGATGGCCGCAAAAAAGACGGCGATTGCCGTGTGAAACCCCATTAAGGGGGTCATCCCGACAAAAAGCCCCAGGGCCAAACCCAATGCAATTTCACGGGGGCTTCCCCTGATCTTGAGAAACCGCTCGTAGGTTTTCTGCAGAAAGGTGGTGACCCGCAGGATTGGAAAAAATTTATACATAAACCCGACGCAATCAAACCGCCCCCGACCCTCACTTCAGGCCGCTTAACTCCGGCCGGGTCACCGTTGAACCGATAGCAGCCGCCCCATACCGCGGCTCCGGTTTAATCAAAATCAGCACCAATGTCAACAAAACGCAAACGCCGAAGAACGGTTTTTGGAAGCGCCCGCGGCAAGCCTACCGTGGATTTGCCTCGGTCCCCAACCTGTATTATGGTTCTTTGGAAGGCCATGCGAGGATGGGGAGGGCGTCAGTGGCTGGTGCAGCCGCACGCCATGATAGCCGCCCGAAATCCGTGCGCCCACAACCTGGGAAGGCGGCCCGCCATCGCCAGGTCTGACAGTTGTGAAAAAATTCAACCAACCGGAGGACTACCCCATGCGAATTCTTTTTGGCGTTTTCACCCTGATAACCTTCTTCAGCACTCCCCTGGTCCATGCCCAGGACACCGCGGTCACGGCCGGCTGGGAAAAGGCCAGCCCTTACAACAGCCGCTACAACGCGGCGGAGTTGGACCAGCTCAGGGGGGTGGTGACCGACATTCGCGAGGTCGTCCCGCTGCCGGGCATGTCGTCGGCCGTGGCCCTGGTGGTCCAGGAATCCGAGGGTGACGAGATTCTGGTCCATCTTTGCCCCACCTGGTTTGCAGACCGCACAGCCATCGGCGTCAAAAAAGGGGACAAGGTCAAGATCCGGGGGGCCTGGACGGAAATCGACGGCAGCGACGTTTTCATGGCCGCCAAGGTCAAAAAGGGCGACTTTTTCGAATTCAAGGTCCGGTTGACCAAGGACGGCACCCCTTTCTGGACCATGACCCCGGAGGAACTGGCGCGCGAACGCGAGGATCAGTAGCCGCCCTGAGGCTTTACAAAAACCCAAATCCTCGGCCACCGTGATGCGGGCGCTGTCACGGGGCCGAGCCGCCGTTGTGGGGGCTACACCTTTCACCCCAGAAGGTCGGCAATCTCGTTTAGAAACCGGCTGCGGGCATTGTACTGGCCTTTGCGGTAATCGGCGCAGGTCAGGTAGAGGAAGCGCTCGGCGCGCGTCACCGAGACATACATCAGGCGGCGTTCCTCTTCGATGCCGGCCCTCTCTTCGAGGGCTTTCCAGTGCGGAAAGAGCTGTTCCTCGCAGCCGACGACGAACACCGCCCCGAATTCCAGCCCCTTGGCGGCGTGAATCGTTGAGAGATTGACCCCTGCGGAAGCTGTTTGATCCTCATCCTGCCGGTCCTCTTTGACGAGTGCGGCCTCCTCGAGGTAGTCGAGCAGGGTCTCTTTCTGGGACGCCGAATAGATCAACTGCTGGATATTTTCCTCACGCGCGGTGAAGTCCATGGAATTGCCGTGCGCATAGGCCTTCAGGTAATCGAGGTACTGCAGCCGCGCGATGACCTCTTGAATCGCGGCATCCGGCTTCATGTCACGGATGTCGTCCAACAGGCCGAGAACCTCCGTCAGGCTTCGGTAAAGCTTGGGGGCCAGCAGCTTGTCGGCCGTCGCCTGCCGGGCGGCGTCCTGCAGGCTCATGGCGCCGGTCTTCATCGCGGCCAGTTTTTTGACGGTCCCGGGGCCGATCCCCCGTTTGGGGGTGTTGAGGATGCGCTCGAATGCCACGTCGTCCTTGGGAAAGGCCGCCGCCGTCACGTAGCAGTTGAGATCGAGGATTTCCTTGCGGTCGAAAAACCCCTTGCCGCCCAGCAGGCGGTAAGGGATGGCCCGCGCCCGGAAAATTTGCTCGAAGGCCAGAGAGCAGAATCTCGTCCGGTAGAGAACCGCCATGTGGTCGTAAGGGACCCCGCCGCGGTTGAGTTTCCGGGCTTTGCGGGCCACCCAGTCGGCCTCCTCGCGCTCGTCTCCAAACTCATGGAGTTCCACCACGCCGCCGCGCTTTTCTGAAAAGCAGGCCTTGTCCATCTTGTGGTCGTTGTAGCCGATGAGGTCGTTGGCAATCTGAACGATTTCGTCCGCGCTGCGAAAATTCTGCTCCAGCCGGAACACCTTGGCGCCCGGATAGGTTCGGGAAAACGCCAGAAAGTGGTCCACGTTGCTTCCCCGGAAAGAATAGATCGCCTGCCAATCGTCGCCCACGCAGAAAAGGTTGCCGTCTTTGAGCAGCAGCCGGGTCAACTCCTCCTGCAGGTTGTTGGTGTCCTGGTATTCGTCGCACAGGATGTACCTGAAAAGCTCCCGGTAGTGATCCCGCACCGCTTGGTGATCCCGCAGCAGGTCCCGGGTCAACAGCAGGATATTGTCGAAATCAACGGCGTTCATGGCTTTCAACGTCTTTTCGTAGTGCCGGTAAACGTCCGCCAGGCGGATGTTGCCCACGCGCGGTTTGTGATCGAAATAGGCCGCGGGATTACCGGAGTTCTTGGCATGCGAAATGTGGGCGCGGACCGCCGGCACGTGTTTCCTGTCCTGGTTCAGGCGGCCGATGACGATCTCCTTGAAGGTTTTCAGCTGCTGGTACTCGGCCAGGATCTGCAGGGCCGGCTGATAGCCCAGCAGACCGCAGTGCGCCTTGAGGATCCGCAGGCAGGCGGAGTGAAAGGTCCGCACCCAGGGGAATTTGAAAGCCGGCAGGCCCGTCAGGGTCACCAGCCGGCTCTTCATCTCCTCGGCGGCCTTGTTGGTAAAGGTGATCGCCAGGATCCGCTCGGGTTCAAAACCGGAGTGAACCAGATGGTCGATCTTGGCCGTCAGGGTCATGGTTTTGCCGGAGCCGGCACCCGCCACTACCAGGGTCGGGGTCCCGATGTAGGTCACTGCGCACTGCTGCTGGGGGGAGAGTTGCATCGTTTTTCCTCTGCGCCCGGACGCAGCCCGTGACGGGCGCCCGGGGAAAACACAAAAGCCGGTTTGGCTGACAAGCTCGAGCCCTAACAAAATTATATGGGTAAGTAAAGCGCCAAGCGCGTGACCACCGCAGCCCGCAAAGCGCCCCGGCGGCGCGAAAAACCGCGCCGGACAGGCTTCTCGCCAACCCGGCGAC
>JBAPYE010000445.1:0-2460 GCA_049284575.1 Desulfobacterales bacterium | reverse complement strand
TCGGTTTCAATGTGCGTAATGTCCCTCAAGGCCGCGAAAACCTTATCGCCGATAATTTTTCCCGGAGACGGCAGTTCCGCCCTGCGGTACTTTGCAGTGACATTGACATCTCCCTGCGGGGTCCGGGCGATGGTGATTTCCTTGGCAGAGCTGTTGACGCCGTGCAATGCCGCCAAGGCCACCCATTTCAACGCCCCTTCCTCCAGGTCGGCCTCATTTTTAACCTCCGACATTTCCTTCAAAGGATCGGTGCTGGCGTAACAATCACACAACTCCTGAACCTTGAGGTGTAAATTTCTCTTTTCCTTCATTTGACCCTCCTTTCACCGACGAAGCGGCGGTCAGGCGGCATCCACCAGCCGCCGACCAGCAGAAGACACCCAAAAATTTTAAATTGTAAGGTGGATTTTAGGCAGCGGTAAAATTCTAACAGAAGGTAAAACAGATTGGGGTGGATTCAAGCTGTTCGCGTTCCGCTTGTGAAGGATACGGAAAGAAACAAATTCAGAAGATGGCACCGAATTTAAACAGCGGCAGGCCAAATTCACCGGTCTATCGGGAGATATGAGCTGGCGGGGCACGCCAAGATCTTCAACGGAAAAACGGCTTGGGGATTGCGGTGCGCAGCGCTTAAAAGTCCATTTGCGCCTCGGTGCCATCGAGGCCGCCCGTAAGGTCTTCAACGCCCAGCAGGGAGATTATCTTGTGACGAATCGTTTCGGGGGTGAAGGGTTTTTTGACGTAATCGGCCGCCCCCTGGGCAAGGAAGGCTTTGATCTTTTCGCGGCTGCCCTCGGTGGTGACCACCAGCACCGGGATGGCCCGTAAAATATCATCCTTTTTCATTTCCTGGAGCAATTCCATCCCGTTCATTTCCGGCATGTTGTAATCCGTGATGACGAGATCCATCCACTCCGTCTGCAGCAGATTCAAGGCCTCCCGCCCGTTGACCGCTTCAAAGAAACGGGCGTTGCCGAAACCCGAGGCCTTGATGGTTTTGATGATCACCGTGCGCATCGGCAATGAATCATCGACGATCATGACGTTCACTGACATACCCCCTCCTCACCTGACGACACCTTCCAGGACCGGACTTCCGAAAACCAGCCCCGACGGGCAATTGCCGCGCCCAATTTACCTCAGGATCTTGGCCAACTTCTCGGTGATCACCTCCTCGGTGAAAGGTTTGACCACATAGTTGGAAACACCGGCCTGGACCGCTTCGATGATGTTCTGCTTTTGGGCTTCAGCGGTCACCATCAAAAATGGCAGGTCCTTGAAAGCGGTATTGCTGCGAACCGCCTTGAGAAATTCGAGGCCCGTCATTTTGGGCATGTTCCAGTCGGAAATGACCAGGTCGACTTTTTCCTTTTCCAGCACCTTGAGGGCATTGCTGCCATCATCGGCCTCGAGGATGTGGGTAAACCCGATTTTTTTGAGAATATTTTTTAGAATCCGGCGCATTGTGGCAAAATCGTCCACAATCAAAACCTTGATTGTTGTGTCCATCCACTCAATCCTTTTACGTCATGCCAGAACCTGTTGCCCCAGGTGGGGGGGCGCTGCAGGGCAGCGGGGAGGGCAGCAGCGCCAACCTCAGGACTCCAGGCAGACCTCAATGGTAAACTGCCCCGTTTCCGTTTTGAAGGGAATCGCGATAATGGGTCCACGCGTGATGTGGCTGATGCGATGATTTTTTCCGGTAATAACCGAGGGGATCGCACCATTGAAAAGTCGGCCGGCTTGCTCCAGTTCCCGCCGCGCCTGGCCGGAAATCATGTTGGTCAGCTCCCCCACGGCATCCGACACATCGCCGTCCAGGTCGGTTATTTCTTCGCCGAAAAGGTTGGAGACGATTTTCAGGATGCTGCCTTCATCAAAGGTCACTGAAATTGTGCCGTTGGCCTCGCCGGTCATACCGATTACACCGGTCACGTCCCCACGGGCCACATCATCCACCTTGAGGTAGGGTTTTCCGGCCCGGGATGTGACCGAAGCCATCGTCTTGAGCACATTGAGGGTCGCATTGATAATCGGGTTGATCAGCGATGAATCCATTCAAAAAAGTTCCGCATTTTTTCCGGGATATTTTTTCCGCTTTACTTATCGGTTGAAATTCGATGAACTAATTATCGTCCTTCCCCCAAGGCGACTTTATAGCCGCCATGGCAAATATCAGGTGCCGGGAAAGGCATTTGAGCGGGCTTCAAAAAAAGAGGGGCGATTGGGGGGATCCCCAAGGCCCGACAAGATGGCAACGCGCCGTGGTGGAGGATACCCCCGCGGCATCCACCCCTAAATTAGAGGCATTGCAATGCAGTTCAAGCGGTTGCTGTTTTGGTCTTTTTTTCTGGTGATTTTTCTCACCGCCTGCGTTCCTCTCAAGGACCGGGTGCGCTATGATCCCGTCGATTACCACGACCTGCGCCGTGAAGACCTGATAGCCAAGCTCGATGCGCT
>JBAPYE010000444.1:0-2021 GCA_049284575.1 Desulfobacterales bacterium | reverse complement strand
TCAGCGGGGGACAGATCACAATCGGTTTTCTGGAATACATCGTCATCATGTTCCCCATTTGCATCCTGACCGCTGTCGCCACCTGGGCGATCCTGTGGGTTTTGCTGCGGCCCAAGGAAAAAGAGCTGGTGGGCATCGAGCTGGCCGACCCGGGCCCCATGAGCGGCAGGGAGTGGGGGGTCTTGGTGGTCTTCGTGATCACATTCGTTCTCTGGTTTTCAGGCGACCTGACCGGCTGGCACTACAGCGTGCCGGCGGCCTTTGCGATTCTGGGTTTCTGCGCCCCCGGCTGGATCAGCTTCCGAACCATTTGCGACAAATTCCCGTGGGAATCCTGGATCGTCTTCGGCGCCGGGGTCTCGCTGGGGGTTTCGATGCTGGACAGCGGCGCCGGGCGCTTCCTGGCCGAGACCCTGCTGCCGCTGCTCGACGGCAAACCCATGTTTGTGGTCTACTACGGCATCGGCTTTTTCGGGTCGTTTCTGTCCAGCATGATGAGCAATTCGGCGGCCGTGGCCCTGATGCTGCCCATTGTTCTTCCCATGGCCGAGATGATGCAGATGTCACCGCAATCCGTGGCCATGCTGGCGCCCATGACGACCTCCTTCATCATGCTCGTGATCGGCTGCCCCCCCACCATTATCGCTTACAGCACCGGTTACTTCAGCCAGAAAGATTTCGTCAAGATCGCGGTCCCCTGGTGCCTGGCCCTGCTGATGGTGTGCACCCTGAGCATCATGGTCTATTGGCCGCTGATCGGGTTCGTCAAATAGCGGCCAAATCCGTCAACCCAATCCCGCTGGAACGGGCGGACAGCGCACGCTGCGATGGGGTTCAACCTGTAGAGAGTCTTTTTTTCACTCAAGAGCTTGCTTCAAGCAAGACCACAACCCGAAAATAGGGGAAGTGCCATGTTCAAAACACCCAGTTACATCATGCTGGTCGATGATGAAGAAGATTTCGTGGAAATGCTGAGCCTCAGACTCACGGAAAAAGGGGAGAACGTCCTTTCGGCCTTCAGCGGGCAGGAGTGCCTGGACACCTTAGAGAAGTCGGACATCGATGTGGTCATCCTGGATGTCAAAATGCCGGGGATGGATGGCATTGAAACCTTGCAGGAAATTAAAAAACGCCACCCCCTGGTGGAAGTGATCATGCTCACCGGCCACGGCACGATGGAGGCCGCCGTTCAGGGCATGAAACTCGGCGCCTACGATTTTCTGTTCAAACCCGCGGACTTCGACGATCTGACCGAAAAGCTCAACAAGGCCAGAAAGCGCAGGCATGATCAAATGGAAAAAATCCGCAATGCCGAGGCCGACATGCTGCTGCGCACCTCGAAAATTTGACGGTGTCACAAAAAGTCGAGTTTCTGATTTGCGCTGCAGCTGGAGGCTGCGCCAGCGTCCGGCATCCCGCATCGACGCGTTGGGAAGTGCCCGGACATTTCAAATGGCCTCTTTGCGAAGGGGCCATTTTTATTCATTTGTTTGTCGAGAAATCCTTAACATACCGAATTTATAGGAGTTTAGAACCACTTATTTCCATTGAAGGGGCTCTCGCACGACGACTTCGCTGGCCGCCGGCTTTTAATTCCAATGATGCCGGTCCTGATCATCACGGAATAGGGCGCGCCTGTTTTTGTTGACACCCAATTGCTCTCATGGCATTAAGAATAGCTGAAAAGTTAATTTCCAAGCCTCATTATTTTCTAAAAACACGCGAGGTATTGAAGCAACCCGAGCGTTCGAGGCGCATTAAATCCAAACCATCAGTCATTCAGATCCTGGAGGCGGTAAAATTATGAAAACAGTTGTAGTCAAAGATTTGATGGTTGCGTTGGCGGACTATGCGACCGTATCCCAGGACGCCACCTTGTACGATGCGGTGCTGGCCCTGGAGGAGGCTCAAAAACGATATGAAAGCGCGTTCAGCCCCTATCTGCACCGGGCGATCCTGGTCTACGACAAGAACAGGAAAATCATCGGCAAGGTCAGCCAGCTGGACATTTTGATGGCCCT
>JBAPYE010000443.1:0-9157 GCA_049284575.1 Desulfobacterales bacterium | reverse complement strand
GGGGCATGGTGATGGAAATAGCAAATCAGGGAAAAATTGGCAACTTATTAATCAATGGACGTCCCCACTTTCCCACTCACCGACGGGCGATCACCTTGCCGGTATCCGATGTGTCGTAACCGGGGAGGTGGTCCAAATCCTCCCGCAATGCCCGGGACTGCAAGACGTCCAGCAGCACCCGGACAGCCTGGTGCGCCATCAGATCGTCGGGAATCACCAGATCGCAACGGACGGCGGAGATGTCAACAAAATCCAGGCCGTATAGCGAAGCCACCACCCGCAGCCCTAAAGCGGCATCCGCGGTCCCGTAAAGCACCCGCTGGGCGCCCTCGCTGTGGCCGCCCACAAGATCTTCAAATCCCCGCACCGCCGCGAACGGGATGCGTTCCCGCGCCAGGCCATCCTCCAGAAGGCACCGCAGAGCGGCGCCCGGCTCCCGATTGACCATTCGCACCTCCCGGCGGCCCAGATCCGATACGCCGCGGATATTCAGCGGATTGCCGGGGGCCACCATCAGCCCTTCCTCGAACGTGGAAAACCCGATCACCAGCCCTTTGAAGTCGCCCAAGATACGGCGGGCCAGGGCCACGTTGGCCTCTGTTCCACCCGTGTTGTGCAGATGCGTGCCGGCGATGTGGGTATGGCCGCTGGAAAGCGCCTCCAAAGCCCGTTGGCTGGAAGCAAAGCGGCACAGGAGGCTTGATGCCCCGGGAGATCGGGTTACATGCGCACTGAGGATCTCAAAGGCGGGGTCGCAGCCCATCAGCAAGGCTTTTTGCCCAAGGGCCGATTCAGGCTGGAACAGACGCAAGCGGCCGCTTTGTTTAAGAAGGAGACCGTCGGCGGGCAGCATGTTTTCCCGGAAATCATTTTTGCCGGTCAAAGGGAACCCCACCAGTTTCCCCCGGACGCTGGCCAGGGCCAGCCGCGTGTCGCTGTCCAAAGCGCTGTGACCGATGAGGACGAGCGAGGGGTCTGCGGACGGCCCATCAAGTTCAAAAATATCCTCGATGCGGCATTCCAGAACGGCTGCCAGGCGCAGGGCTACGGCCGTGTTGGGCAGGTAACGGCCCGACTCCATGTCGTATATCGCCTGTCTCTGAACCCCGATTTGCTCGGCAAGCTGGGTCTGGGTGAGGCCTTTGGTAAGACGCTGGGTTTTTAGGTGGCTGACGATGGGGTGAGCGGCTACTTTTTTCATGGCTTTCCCCGTAATCGTCTGGCGTCCATATGCTCATGTCTGCTGTGAACTTCACCTGTATATCGGATGATGGCATCGAATGCAACCGAGCCCGGCCGATACGCCGGGTGCATCCCGGGCGGGTCAGCAAATCGATGATCTCATGATCGATTGCCGATGGCCGGTGGAGATTCACCCGGCGCTCTAACGGTGAAAGAAAGTCCGCCTCAAACGACATTTTTGAAGATTCAATCTACAATCCTGAAGTGTGTAACCCCGCCCTCCTTGTTCCCTTGTCAGCGAAAAATCCTTGGAAGAATAGATAAACCGCCTGTTTGCGGTAAGACTATATCTTGGCATGTTCCGTGCTGCCCATATAAGTGTTGACGTTTAAAAACGTCATAAGCTAATAGAATGTACGCTCAATGCGTAATCAGGTCGCCTCTGTCCGCCATGGTTGCAGAGGAGGGCAAATCGCTTTTTGCCATCGTCAAAGCCTCAAGCGTCATGACCGGCACGGATTAGCAAGGTGGCCTCCGAGGTGGCCAAACCGGAACATTGGTAGTGGGCCAAATTTGCGGTATCTCAAATGAACAGAACTGATCTTTAATTCCTATTGCGTGGAGGGAGGGGACAATGAGGAAAATGTGCTTGCGCGGAACGAAAGTGGCGGGAATGATGGCAGTGATCTTCCTGTTGACAGGAAGTTTCGGCATGCTGTGGGCCGCTTCGGATACCGTAACGGTGTTTGCGGCCGCCTCGACGACCAATACCCTGAACGAGATCGGCGCCGTCTTCAGCGAAATAAATGAGGAGCGCTTCCTGCCGTCCTTCGCCTCCTCTTCCACCCTGGCCAAGCAGATCGAAAACGGCGCACCGGCGGACATCTTTATTTCGGCCAACAAGAAGTGGATGGACTACCTGGAAGAAAAGGGGATGGTTGAGAAAGGCACCCGCTTCGACCTTTTGAGCAACCGCATCGTGCTGATCGTTCCGGCCGGCAGCGCTGTGAAGGAGGTCCCGATCGGTCCGGGGTTCGACCTGCCGACGCTCCTCGGCGAGGGCCACCTGTCCATGGGCGACCCCGACCACGTGCCGGCCGGTATCTACGGCAAGCAGGCCCTGGAGAGCCTCGGGGTGTGGACTTCCGTCGAAAGCCGCGTGGCGCGCGCCAAGGACGTGCGCGCCGCCCTGGCCCTGGTGGAGCGGGGCGAAGCCCCGGTGGGGCTGGTTTATGCCACGGATGCCGCCATTTCGGACAAGGTCCGCGTGGTGGGCACCTTCCCCGAGTCCAGCCATCCGCCCATTGTCTATCCAGCGGCGGTCGTGGCCGGGAGGCGCTCCCCGGCAACGGACCGTTTCATAACCCTGCTCCAGTCCCCGGAGGCCCGAGCGGTGTTTGAAAAATACGGCTTTTCGGTGCCCTGATGCAGGGGTGGACGCTCTCACCGGTCGAAATCGAGGCGCTTAAACTGAGCCTGTGGGTGTCCTTCTGGGCCGTGGCCGGCAGCCTGCCCATCGGTGTGCTGGTGGCTTGGCTGCTGGCCCGCCTGGAGTTCCCGGGCAAATCCCTTCTGGACGGTCTCATTCACTTGCCCCTGGTGCTCCCACCGGTGGTGATCGGCTACCTTTTACTGGTGGGGTTCGGGCGCCGGGGCGTTCTCGGGGCCTGGCTTCATGACCTGGCCGGCATCACCCTGGCTTTCAATTGGAAGGGGGCGGCCGTGGCGGCGGCGGTCATGGCCTTTCCCCTGATGGTGCGGGCCGTGCGGTTGTCCATCGAGGGCGTCGATCGGGGCGTGGAGGCGGCCGCGCGCACGCTGGGCGCCGGCCCTGTGCGGGTCTTTTTCACGGTAACCCTGCCCCTCGTCACGCCGGGAATTTTAACCGGCTTGATCCTGGCCTTTGCCCGCAGCCTGGGTGAATTCGGTGCCACGATCACCTTCGTCTCCAACATCAAAGGCGAAACCCAAACCCTGCCGCTGGCGCTCTATACGTTGACCCAGGTGCCTGGTGGCGAGGTGGGGGCCATGCGCTTGTGCCTTATCTCGGTGGTCATCGCCATGGCGGCCTTAGTGGCCTCGGAAGGTCTCGCCCGCCGGTTTGACGCCTACATCAGGGGGTGATGGATGCTGGACGTGCACGTGATCAGACAGCAGGGCGATTTTCGCGTGGACGTGGCCTTCCGCTCACCTGACGTGGGGGTAACCGCCCTGTTCGGCCGCTCAGGCGCCGGCAAGACCTCAGTGGTCAACATGGTGGCCGGACTTGTGCGCCCGGCCCAGGGGCACATCGTCGTCAACAGCCGCACCCTGTTCGATGCTGCCAAGGGCCTGCATGTCCCGCCCGAAAAACGGCGTGTGGGCTACATCTTCCAGGACGGGCGCCTGTTCCCCCATCTATCGGTGAAGTCCAACCTAACTTACGGCATGCACCTCACGCCACCTGCCGAGCGCCATGTCGCCCTAAACGATGTGGTGGATCTCCTGGGTATCGGCAACCTGCTCCACCGCCGGCCCGCCAAACTTTCGGGTGGGGAAAAGCAGCGCGTCGCTATCGGCCGCGCCTTGTTGACGAGCCCGGCTCTGCTCCTGATGGACGAACCGCTGGCCTCTCTCGACCGCAGCCGCAAGGCTGAAGTGATGCCCTTCCTGTCGCGGCTTTGCAGTGAGCTGTCGACGCCCATCCTGTACGTCAGCCACTCCCTGGAGGAGGTGCTCAACCTGGCGGATACCATGGTGCTGCTGGACGACGGCCGGGTGGCGGCCTCCGGGCCGATCGAGGACCTGATGAACCGGCCCGACCTGCAGCGGTTGACCGGGGCCGATGACCTCGGAACGGTCATCGCCACCACGCTGGACGCGCACGCGGACGGCCTGAGCCGGCTGCACTTCAAAGGCGGGATACTTTGGGTGCCCAAGGTGGACGCACCCCGGGGAAGTTCCCTGCGGGTCCGGATCGGCGCCCGCAGCGTGGCCATCGCCCTGCGGGAACCTCTGAACACCAGCATCCAGAATATATTCACCGGCAAGGTGACCGCCATCACCGAAGGTCCCGGCGAATTGCTGGACGTTCACATGGACATCGGCTGCCCGCTGTTAGCCAGAATCACACCACGTGCCATGCAGGCCCTGGCGTTGACACCCGGCAAACCGGTCTATGCCCTGGTTAAAAGCGTCGCCGTCTCGCGCGGTCATCTGAACGCAGCCTTGGAACCTGGACGCGATGCATAGAGGAAAACGTCATGACCATTCAGTATCAGCCCATCGGATATTTCACGACTTCCTTCAAGGACGTGCTGGGCATGCCCATCCAACCCTCCGGCGCCAAAGACGTATACGGGGTATTTAGGGGACGTCCATTGATATATCATTATGGCTTGGGCAGCAGTTCATAACCATTTTCAGAAATCAGTTTTTCACCCCGCTGGATGGATTGGCTTACGGACGGTTGGGAAAGATTTACACGTCTGGCAAGCTCGACGGTGGAGATGCCCAGCCCAGGCAAAGCAAGGTGTGCGGTTTTCAGTCAGAATTTTTTCCAGACGCGCGATCCAGTTGCTGCGGTCTTGGTCATCGAGAAAGATCGTGCGGCGCTCGATCCCCCGTACGATCACATGGTGCGCCGCGCCGGGGGCGTCTATGCGGGCTTGACGGGGCATGGTGATGGAAATAGCGAATCAGGGAAAAATTGGCAACTTATTAATCAATGGAAGTCCCTACTTTTCTCACGCCCTGGAAGACGGCGCAGACAACAAAGACGCTGAAGATGGCAACCTGCTTACGGCTCCAGGTATTCCTTGATGGTCACCGCCGGTCCGTTTACCGCCAGGGACCTTTCCATGACGATGGTTGCGACCACTTTGATGGGAACGCCTTCTTTTTGATATTCCTCCTTGGCGCCCCGAAGTTCAAACACCTGGCCATCAGGGGTGCTGAGCACCAGGGCTTCCCCATCATTGTCGATGATTTTCGTTGTGCCTGTCAGGGTTACCTCCTGCCCCGCTTTGTAGCCGGGCTTGGAATCACCACCACCACATGCAACCAGGATTCCCCCCACCAGGAAAACAACCAGGACAACAGGCAAAACCAGCCGACTTTTCATACCCCTCTCCCTTTCATCTTGTTTGACCTCCATCGATCCAATATTGCTGACAAACTCCCCAAAAAGCGATTTCTCAACCACTCAGAATCCAGAAGCTCAAGCGGGGCTCTTGGCCAGGGCCTCCAGCCGGTTCTTGCGCTTCTGCCAGAAGATCAGGGCCACCACCATGGCGATCCCGGTTAGATCCGTGGCCAGACCGGGAGTGTAACACAGCACCGTGGCCACCGCGAAAAAGATCCACTCGATCAGGGTGGTGCGCCGCACCAGATACCCCATGGTGAGGGACGAGAAGGCCAGGGTGCCAGCGGTTGCCGAGAAGAACGACATGGCGACGTGCCCAAAGGGGAATGCCACCGCCGGGGTCAGGTCCCAGTTTTTGATCAGGATCTCGGGTGTGAAGGCAAAAAGAAACGGCATGACGTAGAGCAGTTTGGCGAATTTGAAGCTCGTCCAGCCTGTCTTCCACGGATCTGAGCCCGCGATGGCGGCACCCGCATAGGCCGCCACGCAGACCGGCGGGGTGATGTTGGAATCCTGGCTCAACCAGTAGACGATCTGATGCGCCGCGATGATCATGACCCCCATCTCCCCCAGGGCCGGTACGGCCAAAACAGCGGTGATCAGATAGGCCGCCGTTACCGGCACACCCATGCCCAGTACCAGCGAGGCCAGCGCCACCAGCAGAATGCCGATGACCAGGTTGCCGCCGGCAAGGGAAATGATGATGTCCGAGAATTTGAGCCCGATGCCGGTCAGCGCGATGGAGCCCACGATGATGCCGATGACCCCGACCGTAGCGCCGATCACCAGGGTATTGCGGGACCCGGTGATCATGGCCTCCCAGATCTCCTTGGGCCCCATGCGGGTATCCTTTTTGACCCAGCTGACCAGGATGCAGCCGAGGGTCGCCCAGAAAGCGGAAAAGCCGGGCGAAAAACCCTGCAGCATCAAGACGATGATGACTACCAGGGGGAGGGCCATGTACCACTGGGTTTTCAGGATCTGCCACGGTTTGGGGAGGTCATCAAGGCCCCGGATCCCGTGTTTTTTGGCCTCGAAGTGAACCATCGTGAGCACGGATAGAAAGTAGAGAAAGGCGGGAAACACGCTCATCAGCATGATGCTGACATAGGGGATGCCGGTCAGCTCGGCCATCAAAAACCCGCCCGCGCCCATGACCGGCGGCATGAACATGCCGCCGATGGAGGCGGACGGTTCGATGGCCCCGGCCACGTGGGGCCGGAAACCGGCCCGCTTCATCATGGGGATTGTAAAAGCGCCAGTGGCCACCGTGTTGGCGATGGCGCTGCCGGAGATGGAGCCGAAAAGGGCCGATGCGAGAACCGCCACCTTGGCCGGCCCACCGGCGGTCCGGCCAGCGATGGCCAGGGGAAAATCGATGAAAAAGCGCCCGGCACCCGATTTCTGCAGAAATGCCCCGAAGAAGATGAACAGGATGACGTAGGTGGCCAGAACGTCGGCCATGACCCCGAAAACCCCGTCCTGGGTCAAAAAGAGCGCGTTGATGATCCGTTCCAGACGAAAACCACGGTGAGCGAAGGCTTCCGGCATGTAGGGCCCAAAGAGGCAATAGAGGATGAAGCCGATGCCGATAAAGGTAAACGACCATCCCAACACCCGCCGGGCCACCTCCAGTGAGATGATGATGCCGATAAAGCTGATGTAGAAATCGAGGGCGGATTCACTGCCCATCCGGTAGTTGAGGGCTTCGAATTCGTGGATCCAGTAGATCACCGCCGCCGAAGCGGTCAGACAAAAAAGCAGGTCGGTCACGTTCGGGGCGTTTGGGAAACGCTTTTTCCCCCACAAACCCACCAGGAAAAGCAGGCATGCGATTGCAACCCCGACGAGAAAGACGATCCACAACGGCCCCAAGCCACCCAGGGCCGCTGCCAGCCCTTCATCCTGAAAGAGTTCCTTGAAGGCCACCACCCGGGCGTCAAAACCGGCCAGTCCGTCAAACAGGAGAAAGATGGAACCGGCGCTGGCGATTCCCACCCCCATCAGCAGGCAGAGGACCGGCCGCATCCAGACGGAACCCGCCGGGTACATGATAAAGACCAGCGCGTAGGTCAGAAGGACATAAATACCGCGATGCAACTGAGCGGAAATCGGGCTGATGCCGGAGGAGTAAAAGTAGATCAGCACCATGGCCGCCATCAGGATCATGGAAACCCAGTGCCAGAAGCCGCGGACCGTCCGCGTGCTCTTTTCCTCTTTTTCAACGATCTTTTTGAGCTTTTCGTCTTCCGGCGAAAGCCCCTTGGTGATGCTCTCCGAAAGATTCTCGATCCCGTTATCTGGCATGGCGGGCAAGCCCCCTGAATCGGATTGAAAACTAGGAGGGGATATTCTCCCCTCCCATTATGGTAAGATCTCGCGCAGAAAACGCCTTATTGGGCCTTGATGGCCTCGGGAATCGCGACGCCTTTTTCCGTCCAGAAGGCCTCGGCCCCCTTGTGCAGCGGCAGCGGAATGCCACTGATGCCGGTCTCGATGCTCATCTCGGCGGCTGCCTTGTGGGACTTCACCATGTGTTCCAAGCCTTCCGGGGAGTAGACAACGCTCAGGGCCTGGAAGACGGTATCCGCATCGAGGTCCTCCCGGGCGCACCAGAGGGTTGAATCCTGGAAGGTCAAGACGTCCTTATCCTGCCCTTTGTATGTGCCGGCCGGGATCTTGGCTTCGGAATAGGCCGGAAACTTGTCGAAAAAACCGGCCGCTTTGGCGGTTTCGTATGTATCCAGCAGGGCAATGTCATTGGTGGTGCTGGCTTCGATGATGGACGCGTTGGGGAAGCCCACCAAGACCCAGAAGGCATCGATCTTCTTGTCGCCCAGTGCGGAAGCGGCCGCAGAATACCCGAGGAATTGGGGCTCGACCTTGTCCCAGATCCCAAGTGCTTCAAAAAACCGTTGCGCCGAAAGCGCAGCCCCGGAGCCGGCATTGCCAACCGCGACTTTCTTCCCGACCAGTTGCATGGCGTCCGTCACGCCGCCATCGGCACGCACCACCAACTGGGCCGGGGCGCCGTAGAGATAGCTCATCGGACGCACCTTGGTGTACTGTTTGGCATCCTCCGGCAGCATGCCCTGGGCGCCTAGCCACAAATCCACCGAATAGACGATACCAAAATCCACATCGCCGGAGTTCAAGCGTTTGAGATTTTCGGCCGAACCGCCGGTACCTTCACTGGAAACTTCCACATTCTCGATGTTCTTTGACATCAGAATGGCAATGCCATTGGCGAAATACTGAAAAGTACCTCCGGTGGGTCCGCCCCCGAAGGCCAGACGCTTTTTGGCCGCCATCGCAACCGGCGCCGCGGTAAATGCAACCAGAACCAGAACCGACAACCACTTCAACAAATTTTTGCGCAATGCTTTCCTCCAGATGTTTTCAGGGTTTTCAAGTGAGCGCAGCCCGTTGCCGGATCGGTCACAAACAGTCCAACTTGCCTTTACCGATTACCAAGTATCAAGTTTGCCGACCCATTGGAATGCCGCGCTTGGGGTAATCATTTTCGTGCACTTAAGGTTCAAAAAGAACCGTTGGAATTATATCAAGATTGATTTTGTACATGAGTAACGGTAGCTATGCAATAAAAAAAGTTGCGGTTTCAAGGGGATCCGTGTTTTGAACGTGCGAATCCATTGCTTCGTTAGGTCTATTTCCGGGCTCTCCCAATTTCGGAATATGTCCCATAAATAGACAGGCAAGAAACAGCATTTCCTTTGGGAGCATTACCTGTTTCTGCCAGAAAGGGTAGGAAAATAAAATAGGCGGCTTTTCGCCATTATAGTACTTATGGGACGTCCATTGATATATCATTATGGCTTGGGCAGCAGTTCA
>JBAPYE010000442.1:0-1974 GCA_049284575.1 Desulfobacterales bacterium | reverse complement strand
ACCTGACTGGTGGGAAGGAAGGATTGAAACTGAAGGCCGGAGACCGTTAAAAGCACGTCGGAATACACACCGTGGCTGTCGATCCGGGAAATGACGGCTTCCTGGAAATTGGTGGGGTGGCATTCGGGCAAGGCGGTAAAAAGCTGGATATGCTCGGGGCGGATGGCAATGCAGGTGTGCCCGCATTTTGGCACTTTGATCTTAAAGGACAGTTTTTCGACCTGGGCGCGGCCGTCTCCGAATGAGGCCGGAAAGATGTTCTTCATGCCCACAAACTCCGCCACGAACGGCGTGGCAGGCCGTTGGAAGACGTCGGCAACCCTTCCCACTTGTTCGAGGTGACCGGCGTTGATAACGGCGACGCGCTGGGCCAGAAAATGAGCTTCCGAAAAATCGTGGGTCACCATCAAGACGGAGATCCCTGTTTGCCGGTGAAGGTCTTTGAGGAGTTGACGGATCTCTGCGCGGAAGTTGGGGTCGAGGGATGACAGCGGCTCGTCTAACAGCAGAACGGCTGGATCGACGGCCAATGCCCGGGCCAGGGCGACGCGTTGTTTTTCCCCGCCGCTCAGATTCTCTACCGACCGGTTCAGCAAATGGGCCAGGCCGAGGCGGTTGACCAGCAGGTCGAGCGATCCGGGAGAAATTGCCTCCGATTTCCGGTGATACCGGACGCCGAAGGTGATGTTTTCGCGAACACTCAAATGGGGAAACAGGGCATGGTCCTGGTAGACGATGCCCACCCCCCGCTTTTCCGGCGGCAGGCGGGTCACATCACGGCCGCCGATGCGAATTCTCCCCCCGGAAAGTGTTACCAAGCCGACAATCGATTCGAGGACCAGCGTCTTACCGGCGCCGGTCGGGCCGAGGAGGGAGAAGAACTCGCCCTTTTTCACCCTCAGGCTGACATTCTGCAAGGCAAAGCCGGTGAGCCGGACGTTGACGTTCTGGAGTTGAATCATGCGGTTTTCTTCGCCGGAGTCGAAAAAAGTCTGAGCAGTAAAAACAGCAACAGGCACACCAGAATGAGCCATACCGCTACCGGCTGCGAGTATTTCAAACCGTAAGCGGTAAACCGCTCGTAAATCATCACGGATGCAACCATCGGATGATAGGCCACGATGACGACCGCGCCGAACTCACTCACCGCGCGCGCCGTGCACATGATCATGCCGACCACCATGCTCCGCCAACCCAGGGGCAAGGTGACGCGGAAAAAGGTACCGGTCGCCGTCGCCCCCAAGCTGCGGGACACGTTTTCAAGCCGCTCCGGGATCGCTTCAAAGCCGGCCTTAGCGGTGTTGATGTAGAACGGCAGGCCCACAAAGGTCAGAACGGCGACCAGTCCGGTGACGGTCCCCATGATTTCAATGCCGATCTGCTGCATGGCTCTTCCCAGCCAGTGATTTCTGCCGGCAATGCTCAAGATCGCGATGCCGACAACCGGATGCGGAATCATGATCGGCAGATCGATGACACTCTCCAGGAATTTCTTTCCGGCAAAATGACGTCTGGCGAGCAGATAGGCGAAAGGGGTCCCGAACACCAGGGAAATCAAGGCGGCCGTCCCAGAGGCATAGATGCTCAGCCAGATGGAAGATACCACGTCCCGGTCGGCGACAGCCTCGCCCAGCGCGTCGAATGAGGGCTGGGTCACCATCTCAAGCAGAGGAAACAGGATGAAGGCGACGATCACCGTACCGCTGAAGGCCGCCAAGCAGAAAAAGGGCCCGGTCCTTGAGAATTTCTTTCCAGGTAATATTAACATTTTCGATAATGACTGCCGTCGTTATGGCAACCCGATCAATATCGTAAAGGCGGCTGCCGAGGACCGCAAGTACGCGATACTCACGACCGCCCGTTGCAGGCCGCTTCAAGCGGTTGTCAGTTCTTGACTTCTACCAGCTTCGACAGACTTCCGGGTAAACTCTCCTTTATCTGCATCGATGAGACCCGCGCGGGAACAAACGGCGG
>JBAPYE010000441.1:0-14256 GCA_049284575.1 Desulfobacterales bacterium | reverse complement strand
GTCTCTGAAGGGGATCAGCGAAAGAAATTGAAAGTGGCCCGGGGTAACGAGGCTCAGTGGTGCATTTTTGATCCCATTGTCTCGTCTATATACGCTCGTCGTTTTTTAGCATCTGGTGCTGATGAAGACCTGGATCTTCAACTTCACTATCTGAACCGTTCGCTGCTGCAACTGACGGCTTTCGACAGCTCATTGGGCCCGTATCAATGCCCGGAGGCCTATTATCTTAGCGATGGGAAGTGGGTGCCCAATGATTCCACGCCTCTGCTGTGGACTCAGGCCAACCTGCGCCTCGCCATGCATTTCGCCGAGATGTCTGCGGAGAAATATGGAGGTGGCTGATATCTCGAAGGTAAACGGTTTCTGTGCGATGCCACGAACTGATTTCTATTGATTGGGTTCGATACTCGCCAAGTCGGCAGCGGCGAGAGTCGCTCCACTATTACATTTTTATCGCCCGCTTTTTCTCACCAATCGGGTGCGCGCTGGTGGCCGTCGCGGGGATTTTGGCTGGCGAGCGTCCTGATGGTGTCGCTGACCTTCCTGTCCGTTGTCGGGGGGATCATTTCCCCGGCCGGCTGGCCTTCGTCTATAAGCTGGGCGAGGCACTGATGGGTTCAGGCCTGGGCTTTGTCGGCGGGCGGATGGTGAACCGCGGTTCGCTGGCACAGATCGGCGGGTGGCGCCTCTGGCAGCTCAGCCGGCAATTTGCGAAGCGTGGCGCCATCGCGGTGGCGGTCCTGCGACTGGTTCCGATCGCGCCTTTTGCGGTTTTCAACCTGGCGGCCGGCGATTCGCACCTGGGGTTGCGGCAGTTCATCGTCGACAGCCTGCTGGGGCTAGCCCCCGGCCTGGGCGCGATCACCTTCTTCTCGGGCACCCTCTGGATGGCTGTCACCGAGCTGACCTGGGAAAACCTGGCCATCGCCGCGCCGGCGGGGCTCGGACTGACCGGTCTCGCGCTGTTCGCCAAGCGCTGGCTGCGCTCCGGCTGACTACAATGTCCATGCTTGTGTCGGCCGGGGCGGGCGCTTTGACCCCCGGGCACTTTATTGAGGTCCTGGCCGAGATCGGTGCCTATGTGGTGGCGCTGTAGGCGGTCACGCTGAATAGGGTAGGGGACCTGACCGGGCGCCTTGAGAAAGGCACGGATCTGCAAGCGTTCGATAGTGGACTTTTCGAACGTTGCGTCGGACGTTGTCACAACCTGCTCCTGATCCGCATGCTCGCTCTGGAGATGGCCGCGATCCAGCGCAATTTCAGACGGCCCTGGACCGTCGAAGTGCCTGATCGGTTTTCCAAAAAAACTGGCTCAATTCTGTGTGAGAATCTGTGTGAGACTTTTTGTCCAAAATCGGCAAAAATCGACTAAAATGACTAAAAATCAGAAAACAATAAAATCAATGATTTCAATTTGTTGCTTCAATTTCAGGAGGTTGGGAAACTCGAAGGTTCTGTCTACGAATCCGTAGGTCGCAGGTTCGAATCCTGCCGGGCGCACCAATTAAATCAAGGGGTTACAGTGATTTTGCTGTGGCCCTTTTTTGTATTATCGGCGGTTGCCCCACTGTATTTTCTGGGCTCGATTTCCACCAGGGGCGGCAATCAGTGATTTTTTGATCACCCACCCCCGGGGGATACCCCCCCGTACACCCCTCCCAGGGCAGACGACCTGGCCCACCACCTGCAAGATCCGGTAACGGCGGTTTGCGCGCACCACGACGGTTACATCCCCACTTGAAACACGCAAGCTGGGACTTTGTAAGCTCGGGAACAAAGTCGCCCCCATGCGGGAGCGTGGATTGAAACGGTTGCGCTAATCGGTTACAATGCAAGGCGTATCGGTCGCCCCGCGCGCGAAGGCGTGGATTAAAACATATGGAAACGGGCATACTCCACATCAAGATGGCCGTCCAGGTCAAGAAATGGAAGCTCAAGAACAACATCCTGGCCCCGGTGGTTCAGCAGGTGCGTGGTAGCCTCGGGGCGCATGAGCAAGGTCTGATCATCACCACCAACAACTTCAGCGCCGGAGCTATCAAGGAAGCTGCCCAGCCCGAGAAGCCCCCCATCGCCCTGATGAACGCGGAACAGCGTGTGATGCTCCTGATGGAACACGGCATGGGCGCCCATCGTTCAACGCCAGACCTGTTTGAGATTGAGGGGGTTGGGGAAAACGATCTTGGCAATTCTGGTGGCACGAGGAAGGGAGATTGAGTTGAATACCTTCCAATCCACATTCACCATCACCCATCGCATGACCCCGGCCATCACCCGCATCGAGCGGGCGCGGGGCTTTCTGGAAGCGGCGCAGCTCTCTGCTGACTGGGTGCGCGAGGTGGGCGAACAGGCGTTGATTCTGGAGGCGCACCACACCACCCACATCGAAGGCACCCGACTGACGCTGGACCAGGCCGAGCGGCTGTGGAAGGGTGAAGCGGTGCCGGAGGCCGACCCGGACGATGCGCGGGAGTTGCTCAACTACCGTACCGCGCCGGAACCCGACTTAGTCCCATCCCATTTCACCACCGATCGACCGATGACCAGAAAGCAGAAAGCATGGGGGTCTTCTCCCCCGAAAGCAGCCAAGTCCAGTGTGCCTGATTGGATAAAGACCCAAGTCGCGCATGCGGCTGAGAAATTGATATCGGAGAAGCTCAGACCGGTGCACATCAACCCGCCGCCCCAAGAGCCCCGGTTCAACTATATTGTCGATATCTTCACCAAGTGGTACCGGAACTGTTTTTACTTCAGCGCGAAGTATGCCTGCCCCGGTCCTAATTCCTTGTTCCCATTTTTCGACGCCAAATTTGCGCGGATGGAGTATGCAGGGGGCAACCGGTTTCATCTATCCTACATGCTGCACACGGACCGGTGGTTCGAACTATACCGCGATGTGCCATTGGGTGAGTGCCTGGATCGCATTGGGCAGGAGCCGTACTTCATTCCATAGCCACGTAATTTTGGCCCTGGATGCCGTGAACTCGCCCGATGGCTGAGGGGTCACACAAATGCCCTTCTGACAAGCCTGCCAGAGAGATGAAACGGTCCGCCAGATCATCGGCGGCAGCGCGGAGGACACGGATTGAAATGACGCGCGCTAAGATGCATCGCAATATTACCCTGCGGCGGCTGGTGCTTGATTTCTATCAGTTCTTGCGCTGCCAGCGCCCGGTGGCGCGACGTCTGGGCAAACCCTTTGCCGTCAGCCGGCGTTATGTCGAAATCGATCTGACCTACCGCTGTAACCTGGGATGCCGCAACTGCAACCGCTCCTGCACCCAGGCGCCCAGCCGGCGGGATTTGCCCGTGGCCCGAATCGAGGCGTTTATCCGGGAAAGCACGGCGCAGGGCCGACTCTGGCAGCGGATCCGGCTTCTGGGCGGGGAGCCGACCCTGCACCCGGAATTTTCGGCCATCGTTGAGATGCTGCGCGAATACCGCTCCCGCCGCAACCCGGGGCTGCGGATCGTGGTCTGCACCAACGGGAACGGGGGCCGCGTTCGCCGGCGGCTGGACCGCCTGCCGCCGGATATCGCGATCAAGAACACCTGGAAGGGCGACCGGCAGAGACTTTTCCGCCCTTTCAACATGGCCCCCGTGGATCGCCCGGTTTATCGCTGGGCGGATTATACTTGCGGCTGCCGCATTCTGGAAGACTGCGGACTCGGGTTGACGCCCCGGGGGTATTACCCCTGTGCGATCGCCGGGGCGATCGATCGCGTTTTCAAGTTCGGCCGCGCGAGGGTGCAGCTGCCGCCGGCAGGGGATGAAATGCTCGAAGATCGCGATCTTTTCTGCCGGCTTTGCGGCCATTTCGGGTTTGCCTGGCCTACCCGCCGCGCCCGTATGTCGCCCACTTGGGTGCAGGCCTATGAAAACTACAACCGACGTCGGGGAGGGCTGGATTTCACTGAGAACTGAGGGATGAGCCATGAAATTGTTAAACCCGCATTCATATTCATGTTATCATCTCAGCACTCGGTTCTCAGCGGTCATTCCTTGTTGTTCAGGCCCAAAATAAGCGAATATACATTGGTGCGGCCGGTCGGGCGCCGGGATCATACCTGGTGGCGGGGTCGCGGGCGTATGGGGGGTCCGGCTCCGATGTCATTGCGAGGTTTGCAGGGCCGTGGCAATCCAGACGCCGGACCGGGTAGCCGGAATAAAAAACAGGACCGTTTGCGGACCCTTTCGCAGGAGGCACCATGGGTGTCGATATTGCCGATATGCAGAGCCAGCAACTGTCGATTGCCCGCATGCAGCAGCTGTTCGGGCAGCAGCGCCAGGCCTTTCGCCGGCAGCCCATGCCCAGCGCCGACAGCCGCATCCAAGCCCTCAAGGCGCTCAAGGCCGGTCTGCTCAAGCACCAGCTGGCGCTGATCGCCGCCATCAGCGAGGATTTTGGCCGGCGCTCAGCCGATGAAACCCGCCTGGCCGAAATCCTGCCCGCGATTGAGGGTATCAACTACGCCACCAAGCGCATCCGGCACTGGATGAAGCCCTCCAGGCGCCATGTCGGCATGGCCTTTCAGCCGGGCAAGGCGCGGGTGATCTACCAGCCACTGGGCGTGGTCGGCATCATCGTGCCCTGGAACTACCCGCTTTACCTGGCCATGGGCCCGTTGACCGCAGCCCTGGCCGCCGGCAACCGTGCCATGATCAAGATGAGCGAGGCTACTCCGGCCACCGCCCGAATATTTGGCGAGATGCTCGCGGAGGTCTTCCCCGCGGACCAGACGGCGGTGATCACCGGTGAGGCCGAGGTCGGCATGGCCTTCTCCAAACTGCCTTTCGACCACCTGCTGTTCACGGGCGGCACCGGCATCGGCCGGCATGTGATGCGCGCGGCGGCGGAGAACCTGACCCCGGTCACCCTGGAACTGGGCGGCAAGTCGCCGGCCATCGTTTCGCTGGGTGTTCCCATGGCCGATGCCGCCGAGCGGATTGCCTTTGGCAAGGGCGTCAACGCCGGTCAGACCTGCGTGGCGCCGGACTATGTATTGTGCCCGCGCGGCCGGGTCGAGGAGCTGGTCGAGGCCCTGCGCCGGCAGTTTGCCAAGTTCTATCCGAGTCTGCGCAACAATCCGGATTACACCCAGATGATCAACCCGCGCCAGTATATGCGCATTCGCAGCTGCCTGGACGACGCCGTCAGCAAGGGCGCCCGGGCAGTCCCGTTGAACCCGGCCGGCGAAGACTTCAGCGATACCCGGGTGCTGCCGCCGACACTGCTGTTGGACGTCAGCGACGACATGCAGGTGATGCAGGAGGAGATCTTCGGCCCGCTGCTGCCCATCGTGCCCTATGACCATATCCAGCAGGCCATGGACTATGTGACCGAGCGCCCGCGCCCCCTGGCACTCTACTACTTCGGGTATGACCGCGCCGAGCAGCGGCGCGTGATGGAACAGACCCATGCCGGCGGCATGTGCATCAACGACACCATCCTGCACGTGGCCCAGGACGACATCCCTTTTGGCGGCATCGGCCCCTCGGGCATGGGCCACTATCACGGCCATGAGGGCTTCCTGAACTTCAGTAAGGCCAAGGGAGTCTACATCAAGCAGCGTTTCAACGGCGCGCGCGCGATCTACCCGCCCTATGGTGGCGCCATACTAAATCTGTTCTACAAGCTGTTCCTCCGCTGAGCACTGCGGCGCCGGCCGACCTTGCTATTCTATACTCGCTTATTTTTGGGTCTAATCAACGCTTCTATTCAGGATTCCAAATGCACAGAAACCGGGGCCGATTTTGTAATGGTGTTGAAGACCGGTGAAAACTTTTGCCCCATCCGGAGCATTTCTTCTTTGTCCTGCTCTGAAACATCGGCGTCGATTCTAAAGTAAATGCGAATCTCCTGATATCCTACCGGCACATCCTCCGACAGACCCAAAAAGCCCCGCAGATCTATATCACCCTCATACCTGGACTCAATGCTTTTGATCTTGATGCCTTTGGCAGAAGCGTGCGCTACGATGCTGGTGGTAATGCATCCTGAAAGCGCAACCAGAAGGTACTCAACAGGATTGGTCCCCTGGTTGTTCCCTAAAAGTACCGGCGGTTCATCCATATGAAAAACCACTGGCTGCCTGGAGGTGTCCTCCTTGAGCGCTCCGAAAAAATCCTTCACCGTCGCCTGGCAATGGGTGCCGTTGACCCACTTGTTGGTCGCGCGAAACTTGAACTTGGCGACTTCCGGATTTTGTTTGATAAGATCTATGGTGCTAAAAAGTTGATCGACATTCACTCCGTTTATTATTTTTTGCTCTTGTTTTGCTTCCATCCTCTCCACCTCCCAGTTGTTTTTTGTATCTATAGATTTTAATTTTGATAAACATGATTTCAAACAAGAAGAGTGTTTAAAAAAGGCTATAAGGGAAATTCTATATTGTAAATATAATCGGGAAGTATATTCATTCACCTGAAACTAAAACCTAAAACATATTATAGGGATTAGCATTACTTGTGCCAGATGCCCCGGTGAAGCCCACTCCTGGGATAGATGTTTAAAAAGATTCAAAATAAGAACAAAGAAGACGTTTCAGGGGTGGGACGATATTGGAGAGGCACAACTATTGAAGTAATTTGCGGTTTTTGACGCGCAACATATGACGAATGGGCCGTCGGCCTGAAACGTCCGAAGAGCAAAGACGAACTCTGCCTCCTTCGCCGCTCACCAACTCATTCACGCTGTTGATCGGCTCACGCAGGATGCCGTCAACCAGCAGGCGCAGGGAATTAGCGCCTGCTGGTCTGGATTTCCGCCCTGGTCTGCGTTTGCCGAGGCCGTCGGGCGTCCCGGCAACTGATGTGGGCCGATTTGGGTGCCGAAGCCGTCGGCGGTCGAAAAATCGTTTGCATGCCTGACACACGATCAACCGACCCCCGCTGCGGCTCAGTAGCTCAGGGGAACCGCATAGTGCGGACCTGCATGATAGGTGCAGTGGGGGCAGGGGGGAAAAGCATCGGCTGCCCGATTGGGCATTATTTTTTCTGCGTGACGTTGAAGTAACTTGTCATCAGATTTCTATAATGCAGCAAGAGCGCTGAGGCCGTCTATTGGTTCTCCCTTGTTACTCTTCGATTTCAATCGCCTGAGGTACGCATTCTTGGGCTGCCTGGCGCACGAGGTCATGATACTTTTCCGGGATCTCGTCGAACTTGACGATCGCGAGAAGCTGGTCTTCATCGTACCCGAACACCTCCGGGCACAGTTTATTGCAGTTGCGGTCGCCCATGCACTGTTTGTTGATGCGCACTTTCATCGGAGTCTCCTTTGGTTTGTATTAATAACAACTGGTTAGCTTTTTCAGAGTAGACGCCTGGGAGCCAACTGTCAAGCCTTGCGATAGGGAAAACCTCCCCCCCTTGCCCGATTTCGGCCGGCTTGCGGGCGTCATCAGAGTCTTGTCCGATTCAGAAGTTGGGCGTTTAGCGCCACAATTACCGTGCTCGCCGACATCAGGACCGCCCCGATGGCCGGATTGAGGAGGATGCCCCAGGCTGCAAACACGCCAGCGGCCAAGGGAATCGCGAAGATATTGTAGCCCGCCGCCCACCACAGATTCTGCACCATCTTCCGGTACGTGGCGCGCGAGAGTGCGATGATCTTGGGGATGTCGCGCGGATCTGAGCGCACCAGCACGATGTGACCGGCTTCCACCGCCACGTCGGTCCCCGCGCCGATCGCAATTCCGACGTCGGCGGTGGCCAATGCGGGCGCATCGTTCACCCCGTCGCCTACCATGGCCACCATCTTACCCTGTTCCTGCAGCTCCTTGACCTTGGAGGCCTTGTCCTCGGGAAGCACCTCGGCGAAGACGGTATCGATTCCCAGCTCCTCGGCCACCGCGCGGGCCACGGCTTGGGCGTCGCCGGTGAGCATCGCCACCTCGATGCCGCGTTCGTGAAGTGCACGGATTGCCTCCCGGCTTTCCTCGCGGATCGCGTCGGCCACGGCGAAAACGGCCAATGCCTGACCGTCTCGGACTAGGTAGATGGCGGCCTGCCCGCGGTTTGCCGCGGCTTCGGCGGCTTCCCGGAGGGTCGGGGGCACCTCCGCATCCTCCGCCTCGAGGAGCGCTGAGCCGCCCATGTGGTACTCGGTTCCATCCACAGTGGCCGCCACGCCCTTGCCGGTCAGGGCCCGGAAGCTGTCAGCGGCAGGGATCTCGACCCCCTTTTCCTCTGCGGTCTTCACGATGCCCCGGGCGATGGGGTGTTCGGATTCCGATTCGACGCCCGCCGCGATCCCGAGCAGGTCGTCCTCTGAAGAGCCTTCCGCCACGGACAGCTGCACGACCCTGAACTCTCCCAGGGTGAGTGTTCCCGTTTTATCGAAGATCACGGTGTCCAGGTTGCGTGCCTCCTCCAGGCCCCGTCGATCCCGCACCAGAAGCCCCCCGCGGGCTCCCAGCGTGGTGGAGATGGCGACCACCAGAGGCACGGCCAGGCCGAGTGCGTGGGGGCAGGCGATGACCAGAACCGTCACCATCCGGATGATCGAAAAGTCGATCGATGCGCCCACGAATTGCCACACCACCAGGGTCAGGACACCGCTGACGATGGCAACGCCGGTGAGAAGTTGGGCTGCGCGGTCGGCCAGATGCTGCGCTCTGGACTTGGACTTCTGGGCCTCGGCCACGAACCGCATGATGCCGCTGAGCTTGGTATTCTCACCCGTTCCGGTGACCTCGATGCGAAGCGAGCCCTCGCCGTTGATAGTGGCAGCGACCACCTCGTCACCCTCCCGCTTCTTCACCGGCCGGGACTCGCCGGTGATCATCGCCTCGTTGAGGTCGCTTTCCCCCTTGCGCACCACGCCGTCCACCGGAACCCGCTCGCCCGGACGCACCAGCACCAGGTCCCCCTCCCGGAGTTTGCTGACCGCGACCTCCTCCTCGCCTTCGTCGGTTATCCGTGTGGCCGTGTCCGGGAGGAGTTTGGCCAGCTCCTGGAGGGCCCCCTGGGCCTGATCGATGGAGCGCATCTCGATCCAGTGACCAAGAAGCATGATCGCAACCAGCGTGGCCAGCTCCCACCAGAGCGCCTGGGCTCGAAGCAGCCCGAGCTCAACGACCCAGGAGAACAGAAAGGCAACCATGATGGCCAGTGAGATGAGGGTCATCATTCCCGGCAGTCGGGCTTTCAGCTCCCGCCACGCGCCCTTGAGAAAGACAACCCCGCCGTAAAGAAAGACCGCCGTGGCAAGAACGGCGGGGATCCAGGCTGAACCGGTAAATTCCGGCGCCTGGTAGCCCAAGATGCTCTGGATGTGCGCCGACCAGAAGAGCACCGGAACGGTGAGGATCAGGGAGAGCCAGAACCTGTCCCGGAACATCTCGGGGGAATGCCCCTCATGCTCGTCGTGGCCGGCGTGCTCGTCACTTCCCTGGTCGTGATGATGATGGGGTGCATCACTCATAGTAGAACCCTAAAAGATGATTTTGGAAAATTCTATGATCACCTTTAAATGAGGGCAATAGGGTGGAACCGGTATATTGTTTGGGCAAAGGCCTGACGCAAGTCTCAAAGACCCAACGAAATCATCACATTTCAGCGAAGGCGGATGACGTCGCCCCGTTGGTGTCTGCCGCAGGCTGGGTAGGAAGAAACTCGAATTCTTTGGGTGGAATTTTTCGGTGCCTTTGACTTCCACGGGTGCAGTCGAAACGCATTCGAGCGGAAAGACAAGGGGACATGAGGATTCCGGCACGGTGGGGGAACATCGAACCGGG
Source organism: Desulfobacterales bacterium (assembly GCA_049284575.1). Taxonomy (GTDB): domain Bacteria; phylum Desulfobacterota; class Desulfobacteria; order Desulfobacterales; family JAABRJ01; genus JAABRJ01. The sequence goes on along the minus strand of JBAPYE010000441.1, from coordinate 4,516 downwards.
TCTCCAAAGATGAAATCTTCAAAAAGGCCGGGAAACCCGGTGCACCGATGGTCGGATTCACCTATTTGGGCGAGAGCGCTTTGGAATTTTCCCACAAACTGTGGATGTTACAAAACGCTGTGGTAAAAAGGGTCCCGGGCTTTTTGACCTTCAAGCTAGCCGTTGCGGAATGATTGGTGTACACTCAATACTGCCAAACATTTATTTTGCTAAAGCCGGCTCTTTATGGTGTCCCCTCATATCCTTGGTTCCAAGGCGTCGAAGTTTCAGATTCCCCCCTGAAAACTCTCTGAAAAATCATCCCGCAACATGGAAAATATGGGGTCTGCAGGGCCCCCGGCTACCGCAAATCCCTCATGGGCACTGCTGGCCCATTTGCTAAGATAAAATGGGTTCAACATGTGATCCGGGCCGATACACCCCGACCATCGCGGACAGGACGAAATGATGGGCAAAAAGAGGAAGTCGATTGTGCACCGCAGGCTGCTCTCCTGGGTCTGGGGCGCAGAGCGCAAGCTACAGCTGATGTTGGTGGTGACTGCGGTGGTGGCGGTGGTGGCCCGGGTGATCCCTCTGGAGATGCAAAAGCGGATCGTCAACGAAGCCATTGCCCAGGCCGATATCCAGCGCCTGACGGTCTACTGCGCCGTCTACCTGGCTGCCTTTGTCACAGCCAGTGGATTGAAGTTCATAATCAACTCCCTTCAGGCCCTCATTAGCCAGAACACCCTGGCTGAGATGCGCCAGGAGCTGTGGAACCACATCCTCAAACTGCCGGACCGCTTTTTTCGTCGGACCCAGTCCGGTCTGATTGTCACCTCACTGACCACCGAGCTGGCCGCGGCCGGTGATTTTGTAGGCTTGGCCCTAGCCGTTCCCTTGATCAATGTTTTGACGCTCCTGGCCTTTGCAGGCTATCTCCTTTGGCTCAATCCTATCCTGGCGGCAATATCCTTCAGCATCTACCCAATGGTCCTCGTGCTGGTCCCCAGGCTGCAGAGGCGGGTCAACCATTACAACCGCAAACGGGTGGACGCCACACGCCAGTTTTCCGGCAAGGTTGGAGAAGCGGTCGAGGGGATCAACGAGATCAAGGCCAACGCGGCGATTGGCCTGGAACGCCGTCTGCTGGGCGAACGAATTGAAAATCTTAGAAAAATTCGCGTGATCTGGAATCTTTACCGGTTTGCGGTCAAGGTGACCAACAATCTGTTCACCAATTTCAGCCGGTTCCTGATCTTCTCCGTGGGGGGCTACCTGGCGCTCAAGGGCGAACTGGAACTGGGTGCCCTGGTGGCCTTCCTCTCCGCACAGGAGAAGCTCTACGATCCTTGGAAGGAGCTGATCCAGTTCTACCAGGCCTACCAGACCGCCTCGGTTACCTACCAGCGCACCCAGGACTATTTTGATCACCCCACCGAGGAGCTTGTGGAGACTCACGGCGAAGAGGCGGGCCGCCTGAGGGGCCGGCTTGAGGTGGATGGGCTCGCCTTTGTTACCCCTGAAGGCGTACCCCTGCTAAAGGATGTATCATTTGCTCTCGATCCCGGTGAGCATCTGGCCCTGGTGGGAGAGTCGGGATGCGGCAAAAGCACCCTGCTTCACTGCCTCCTGGGGCTTTATCCCATCTTCGAAGGGCGCTGCCGGCTGGAGGGCCGAAGCCTAACGGACCTGAGCCGCCGCGAGCTGAGCGCCAACATCAGTTTCGTTTCCCAATCGCCGGCGATCTTCAGCGGCACCCTCCAGGAGAATCTGCTTTACGCATGCCGGGCCCTCGCGGAGGGCGACGCTCACAAACCTGATGAGGTGCCGCTTCCCGACTTGGACCGGCAGATCGAAGCCCTTCAGCAGAGCGGTCTCTTTGCCGATGTCCTGGGGCTGGGCCTCTCCTCGCCCTTTGATCCACGAATCCATGAGCGCTTGCGCCTGGAGGTCCTCAAAGTGCGGCGTCAGTTTGAGGATCAGCACGCGCAATCCGCCGCCGAAGGTATCGAAATATACGATGCAGAGCGCTATCTGAACCATGCTACCGTGACCGAAAATCTGCTTTTCGGCCGACCCGTCGCTGCCGCCTTCGCCGAGGGAAAGCTGCCATTCAATCCGCACCTGGGTCCCTTACTTAAAGAGTTCAAACTCTGGGAACCGTTGCTGGAACTGGGAGGGCGCTTTGCCGCCCAGGTATTGGATCGATATGGTCGCCGCAGCCGCCTGCCCGCCAACATTCCCCTGGCGGCGAAGGATTGGACTGCTTTGCGCAAAATCCTAAAATCAGGGGATCGGCGTAGCCTGCTGGAACTGCCGGCGAGGCACCAGCATCAAATTCTCAAAGCGGCCCTGGCTTATATCAATGGTCGGCACAACATGATCGATATGCCGCGCGCCCTGATTCGCAAGATTGTTGCCGGACGCAGGCGATTCAGAGAAGTCCTGAGCCGGCAGGCGCCGGGTGCGGTGGCCTTTTACGGGCGCGACACATACATCGACAGCGCCTCCATCCGAGAGAACATCATTTTTGGCCGCACCACCTCCGAAGATTCAGAGGTGATCGCCAGGATCAATACCGACATAATCCACCTTTTGGTGGAAGAAGAGTTGCTGGAGGCCGTACTGGAAGTTGGAATGAAGTTTGAGGTTGGAAAGGGTGGCGAAAACCTCTCCGGCGGCCAGCGCCAGAAGCTGGCCCTGGCGCGAGCCCTGCTGAAAGAAACGCCGGTGCTGTTCCTGGATGAAGCCACCGCCAGTCTGGACACTCAATCCCAGGCGCGGATCCAGAGCATGCTCGAATCGCGCCTCAAAGGGAACACCACCCTGTTGGCGGTGGTGCACCGCCTGGATATCATCAAAAATTACGACCGGATCGCGGTCATGCAAAATGGCCGAATCAAAGAGCTGGGCGGCTATGACGAAATTATGGGGAAAGAGGGACTGCTCTACCGTATGGTCCATGCCCGGGGGTGATTTATACTGCTGGTGTCGGATACTCCCAATCGGGGATTAAACTACAAGCTACACCCCATGGCCAAAATCGCCCCCGCAAGCTATTAAAACCTTAGTTGAGATTTCATACGAAGTGAATTCCGAATTGACCCAAATTGAAAGGATCGCGCCATGAAGAGTCAAGCACAGGCCAAATGGGAAGGCACCCTGAAGCAGGGCAAGGGGGTCATGAAGCTGGGCAGCGGCGCCTTTGAGGGGGCCTATTCCTTTGCCACCCGTTTCGAGGGTGCCGCCGGAACCACCCCCGAGGAGATGATCGGCGCGGCCCATGCCGGCTGTTTTTCAATGGCCCTGGCCATGCTCCTGGAGAAAGCCGGCTATGAACCCCGGCAGATCCAAACCCAGGCCGAGGTGACCCTGGACCAGGTGGATGACGGTTTTAAAATCACCGGCATCGAGCTGCATACCAAGGCCGAAGTGCCCGGCATGGATGCGGATGCCTTTGAGCAACAGGCCCAGGCGGCCAAAAAGGGCTGTCCGGTATCCCAGGCCCTGGCCGGTACCCGGATCGAGTTGAAAACGGAACTGAACGCTGCCAGGTGATGACGGTCAGCATGCTCGTGCTTTAACGAAACTTAATATTTTGCTAAATTTATCGCAATGGGGCGGATTGCTTATTTGTCGACTGAATCAACTATAGGCGCCCGGGTCTTCCCCCCACGAACGGTATTATCAGGCCAAACACGGTCATCCATTTGAAGCATTCCATGCATGCCACCCCGCTATATACTGAATCATGTGTTCCCTCATGAGTCGGGGCCTGGGTCTAGGGCAACTGCTTCACGCTCCCCGTCAAGACTTTCAACGGCCGCTCGGTAGCGTTTTTCAAGATCGCGAAGGTCCCCATCGTCCGAGAGTGCCGCCTTACACCCATGGGCCACCATGGCAGCGTGGCGCCGCAGTACGGCGCGGTCTTCTTCCCGGAGGGTCTGGGCCGCCACCATGGCGATGGTTTCCAGCAGCCGGATCGAGACCGCCGCTACGCTTTGCGAGTTCTGGCGAATCATGTTGAAGGCCGCATCGACCATGCCCTCAAAGCCAAAGGGTTTGCAGATGACCCGCAGGCGATGGTTTTCCCCGAAGCGGTGGGAGGCGGGCATCTGGCGGTTGGCCAGTTGGCAGAGGCTGACCCCCAGCCAGTCGATACAGGTGATGGCGGTGATGGGGTCGTTGATCCCCGGCGAGAGTGCGCGAACCGCGATCTCCACCAACTGGCTGATGGCAAATTCCGCATCCTGTTCCAGGGTTCGCTCGGCCCCCAGGATGAAGAGGGCGTTGATTTTCCGCGAGAGTCGATCATCCACCCGCGTTCCGGGCCAGACGGTCACCAGGAAGCTGCCTTTAGCAACAAAGTCCCCCGGGCGGTATCCAAGATGGATCAGAAGGTCTTCCTGTTCGGCAATCCGCATCAGCGCCTCGTTGTCCACTGCTTGCAGATAGCCGCTGTGATCGGATTTGATTTGACAGGCCACCTGGTCGCAGGTGGTCGGGATCACATACTCGCGATGGATGGGACCGG
>JBAPYE010000440.1:0-8032 GCA_049284575.1 Desulfobacterales bacterium | reverse complement strand
ACAATATACTAAAGTGATTCCGGGTTCCTCCGGCCGAGGGGCAACCGGCGGCGGGGTTTTGACAGACATCCACCAGAGTCCAAGGATCTAATTCAGGGAGGTTCCGATGGCGATACTGCCGGAGGTCAAACCACATTACGGCAAGCTGAAGTTTCTGATTGACGGCGAATGGGTCGACTCCGCTGCGACCATCAGTAACACCACCACCAACCCGGCCACCGGTGAAATCATCGCCGAATTCCCCACCGCAACCCGCGAGGAGGCGCGCGCCGCGGTGGCGGCCGCCCACAGGGGGTTCGAGGCCATGCGGCGCATCCCCCTGCGCGAAAGGGCGCGGATGCTCTTTGACATGCGCCAGAAGTTCGAGGAGCACTTCGAGGAGCTCTGCCGGGTGCTCACCCAGGATCACGGCCGAACCATCGCCGAGTCGCGCGGATCGGTGCGCCGGGTGATCGAAAACATCGAGTCCGCCTGCTCGGCGGCTTACGGCATGGCCGCCCGCAACGAGCACATCGATGATCTGGCCGGCGGCATCGACATGTGGCTGAGCTGGGAGCCCCTGGGGGCCTTTTTGATCGTCACCCCCAGCAACATCCCGATGCACGCCTGGTCCTCGTTCGTGCCGTATGCCCTGGCGGCTGGCTGCTCGGTGGTGATCAGCCCCAGCCGCCAGGATCCGGTGGCGGCCGAGTACATCACCCGGGTCGCCCAGGAAGCCGGCTGGCCTGCCGGCGCGATCAACCTGATTCACGGCGGTCGCGAGATCAACAAGTTCATTCTCGATCAGCCCGAGATCCAGGGGCTGGGCTTCATCGGTTCCACCGACGCGGGCGCCGATCTCTTCGCCCACTGCGGCCGGCTGGGCAAGAATTCCTCCATCAACGGCAACGGCAAAAACCTGGTGGTCCTGATGCCCGACGCCGACCTGGACAAGTCGGCGGTCTACCTGCGCCAGGCCTGCTTCGGGATGACGGGGCAGCGCTGTCTGGGATCCGACAATGTGGTCGTGATCGGCGACATCTACGACGACATCAAGGCGCGCTTCACCCACGTCGCCCGCCAGATGAAGCTGGGCAGCGGCCTGGACGAGTCGGTTACCATGGGACCCTACGTGGGGCCCCAGGGGCGCGACAAGGTGGCCGGCTGGATCGCGCGCGCCCTGGCCCAAGGCGCCAAGATGGTCCATGACGGCCGCGTGATTCCCCAGGAATTGCGTTCGGGCTATTTCATCGGGCCGACGATCCTGGAGGACTGCCATATCGACATGGCCATCAACCAGGAAGAAGCCTTCGGGGCGGTCGCCTGCCTGATGCGGGCGGAGAGCCTTGAGCAGGTCATCGCGTGGATCAACACCAAGACCGATCTCGGCCACTCGGCCTGCATCATGACCGAAAGCGGTCGCCACGCCCGCAAATTTGCGCGTGAGGTCAACGTCGGCAACGTCGGCATCAACGTGGCCGTGCCGCAGCCCTACGCCTTTTTCCCGCTTGGCTCCAAACGCCGCTCCTTCATGGGCGGGGCCAAATCGCGGATGGCCTCCATGCGCCTTTTCCTCGACGAAAAGACGGTGACCGCCCGCTGGGTTTAACCTTTGTGGCCGCAGCCTTCAATGCGGTGACACGCGCTGGGGGTTCATGCCGGTGCTGGCGGCAAGCCGGTCAAGTTTTTTTCAAACGGAGTTTTGCGGCTTGAAGTGCGAATCGGGGCGACCGTGCATGCCCGCGGCCGGCCCGGGATTTCGATCACGCCCGGAGGGGAGTGCGCATGGACGTCGAGTCGTTGGGCGATCTGGCCCAAAAACAAATCCGTGAGCTGATCATCACCGGGGTGTTCAAGCCCGGTCAGCAGCTCAAGGAGGAGGAGCTTTGCAGCCGGTTTCAAATCAGCCGTCCCCCCATCCGCGAGGCCTTCAAGATGCTCGAGGCCGAGGGGCTGGTCACCCGCCGGCCGCGCCGGGGGGTGTTTGTCGCCGAGATGACCGCCAAGGATATCTGGGAAATCTACACCCTGAAAGCGGTGCTCTACCAGATGGCCGCGGCCCTGGCCATGGCGGTGATGACCGCCAAGGACGCGGCGGCCCTGGAGGCCGCGGTCGACCAAATGGCCGCAGTCGTCGCCAGTCCGCCGACCGATCTGCGCCAGTTCCAGCTGCACCACCGGGTCTTGCACGAGACGATCATGACCCTTGCGGGCAACGACCGGCTGACCCGGATCGAACGCAACCTGCGCTTCCAGGTTTCTCGCATCAGCTACACCTCGCTGAAGGACCCCGGTCACCTGCAGGATTCCCTCGTCTATCACCGCCGGATCGTTGTGGCCATGCGGCAGGGTGACCGCCTGCTGGCCTGCCGGCTGATGAAGGAGCACGTGCTGGACGCGTTGGATGTGGCCCTGCGGCTGCTGCCGGCCGAATCCGGGGAGCCCGCGCCCGGCGCCGCCCCCGTTGCCAGCGACGCCGATCTGCTGGAAGTGGCGCTTTAGGACTTCGGACCCAAAAAGTACAGGACCCTGCAAAGGAGAACGACAATGACCAACCCCAAGCCCCAGATCCGGACCATCTACACGGTGGTCGAGGAGACCCACGCCGACGGCGCGCTCACCTTAAAGACGCCCACCCGCAAGGCGGCCTGCGCGGTGGTCTTCAAAAACCCGTTTGCCGGAAAGTACGTCGAGGACCTCTCCCTGCTGATCGCGTGGAGCAAGGAACTCGGGGTCCTGCTGACCCAGCGGGCCGTGGCGGCCTTGGGGATCGCCCCGGACAAGGTCCAGAGCTACGGCAAGGCGGCCATTGCCGGCAGCCTGGGCGAGCGCGAGCACTGCGCGGCCCTGATGCACCCGGCCCTGGGCACCCCCATCCGCGCGAATGTCGGCGGCGGCAAGGCCCTGCTGCCCTCGGCCAAGAAGGTCGGCTATCCCGGCTGCCCCATCGATCTGCCCCTGGGCCACAAGGACGCGGCTTACGTCCGCTCCCATTTCGACGCCATGGAAATCCGGCTGCCCGACGCCCCCCGGGGGGACGAACTGGTCCTGATCGTCGGGGTGACCGATTCCGGAAGGCCGGCCCCGCGCGTGGGCGGGTTGACTGTGGCGGAGATCACGGGCGAGGACGGTCTGCGCTAGCCCCGGAGGCGGGCGGGGCGTCCGGTTGCCGTCCCGGATCTGAAAGAGGAAAACAGGATGGATGCCAAAACGGTTCATATCGTCTTTACCCTCAACGGACAGCCCCGGGCCCTGGACATTGCCGCGACGGCCAGCGCGCTGCAGGTGATCCGCGATCTGATTGGTCTCACCGGCACCAAGGAGGGCTGCGGAATCGGCGAGTGCGGCGCCTGCACCATCGAGGTGGACGGAAAGGCGGTCAACTCCTGCCTGATGCTGGGCGCCCAGCTGGACGGCAGCGAGGTGCTGACCGTGGAGGGGCTCGCCCCCGAGGGCGGGCTGCACCCGCTGCAGGCGGCGTTTCTGAACCGGCACGGGGTGCAGTGCGGTTTCTGCACTCCCGGACTGCTGATGAGCACCCACGCTCTCTTGAGGGAAACCCCTCACCCGGACCACGGCGAGGTGTCCAAGGCGATCGCGGGCAACATCTGTCGCTGCACCGGCTACCAGCAGATCTTTGCGTCCATCGCCGAGGCCGTCGGGCGCGGCGGCGGGGAGGGTGAGCCATGAGCGCGGCGGGCTACTTCAGGCCCCGGACGCTGGCCGAGGCCCTGGCCTTTCTGGCCGAAAACGGGGCTGGGACCGAAATCGTCGCCGGCGGCACCGACGTCATGGTGGATTTGCGGGCCGGGGCGGTGACCCCCGAATGCCTGCTGGATGTCAGCCGTTTGGAGCCCCTGCGGGGGATCGCGCTGACCGACGAGGGGCTTATGGTGGGGGCGGCGGTGACCATCGCCGAGATCCAGCGCGCGCCGCTAATCGCAAGCCATGCCCCGGCGCTTCAGAAAAGCACCGTCAACTTTGCCAGCCGGCAGATCCGCAACGTGGCCACCATCGGCGGCAATGTCGCCCACTGCTCCCCCTGCGGCGACACCCTGCCGGCGCTGGTGATTCACGAGGCCCGGGCGGTGCTGGCCAGCCCCCGCGGCGAGCGCATGGTGGCCGTCGAGGAGATCGCCTCGGGGCCCTACCTGTGCGCCTTGCCCGCAGACGAGCTGATCGTGGGCTTTGTACTCAAGCCGGCCGCGGTGGCCTTCGCCGATTTTCAGAAGATCGGGCGGCGCAAGGAGCTCGCGATCGCCCGGATGAGCATGGCCTACATGGCCAACAAGGACACCGCGGGGCGGGTCAGCTTCCTCCGGTTTTCTTTGGGCTCCTGCACCCCCACCCCGCAGCGTATGCTGCAGGTGGAGGCGATGCTGCTGGGGCAGGTGCCCGGCCTCGGGCTGCTCTGGGAGGCGGGCCGGGTGCTGGCCGAAAACATGATCGCCATCACCGGCCGCAGGTCCTCGGCGGTCTACAAGGAGCCGGCGATCCAGGGGCTTTTCATGCGCATGCTGCATCCGATGGTGTGAACGATGACCCATGAATATAAAACGATTGGCCGCAGCATCCCGCGGGCGGGGGCGCTCGAAAAGCTCACCGGCAAAGCTCTCTTTGCCGCCGATATCCCGCTCTCAAAACCCCTGGTGCTCAAAGCCCTGCGCAGCTTTCACGATCATGCCGCAGTGGTCGCCATCGATGTCGCCCCGGCCCTGACGATCCCGGGGGTCGTGGGGGTCTTTACCGCCGCGGACATCCCCGGCAAAAACGCCCTGGGGATCATCAACAAGGACCAGCCCCTGCTGGCGACAGACAAGGTGCGCTCCACAGCCGACGCCGTGGCCCTGGTGGCGGCCGAAACCAGGGCGGCCGTTAGGGCGGCCCTGGCGGCGATCAGGGTGACCTACGACCCGCTGCCGGCCGTGCTGGACCCCCTGGAGGCGCTGGCGCCCGACGCCCCCAAAATCCATCCCAAGGGCAACCTGCTCTTCACCCGCCGCATCCGCCGCGGGGATGCGGCCGGCGCCTTTGCCGGCTGCGCCAGCGTGATCGAGCGGACCTACCGCACCGCGATGATCGAACACAACTATCTGGAGCCCGACGCCGGGGCCGGCTTTGTGGACAGCGACGGGACCCTGGTGATCTACGCCTCCACCCAGAACCCGCACTACGACCACAAGGAGGTGGTGGCGCTGCTGGGGCTTGCCGACCACCAGGTGCGGATCATCCAGGCGGCCACCGGCGGCGGATTCGGCTCCAAGCTGGACCTCAACGTCCAGGGCTTCATCGGGCTGGCCCTGCACCACCTCAAGCGGCCGGTGCGCTATGTCTACAGCCGCGAGGAGGCCTACCGGGCGACCGCCAAGCGCCACCCGCTGACCCTGACCCTCAAGACCGGCACCGACGCCGAGGGGCGGCTGAAGGCTATCCGGGCGCGCATCGTCTGCGACACCGGCGCCTACGGCTCCTACGGGATCGCCGTGGCCTCGCGCGCGGCGGTGCACGCCACCGGCCCTTACGAAATCCCCAATGTCGACATCGCGTGCGACTGCGTTTACACCAACAACCCCTTCTGCGGTGCCATGCGCGGCTTCGGCGCCCCCCAGGCGGCCTTTGCGCACGAAAGCCAGCTGGACCTGCATGCCCGCGCGTTGGGGGTGGACCCGCTTGCGCTGCGCCTCAAAAACTGCCTCCAGGTGGGCTCCGAAACCGCCACCGGCCAGGTGCTGGCAGCCAGCGTCGGCATCGGCGCGTGCCTGGAAGCGGTCAGGCCGCACTACCACGAGGCGCTTGAAAACTGGGTGGCGGCCCCGACGGCGCCGTTTTGCCGGCGCGGGGTCGGCCTGGGGGCCATGTTTTACGGGATCGGCAACACCGGCGTGCAGAACCCCTCCACCGCCCGGGTGGAGATGGACCCCGAGGGTCGCGTGACCCTGTTCACCGGCTGCGCCGACATCGGCCAGGGGTCCACCACGGTCCTGACCCAAATCGCCGCCGAAACCCTCGGGCTCGATCCGGTCGCCATCCGCGCGGTGGTGGCCGACACCAAGACCACCACCAACGCCGGGGCGACCTCCGCCAGCCGCCAGACTTACATTTCGGGCAACGCCGTCAAGGACGCCTGCCAGAAGCTGGGGGACGTCCTCAAGACCGAGGCGGTCAACCGCCTGCGGGCGCCCAAGGCCGCGATGGTCTTCGAGGCCGGGAACGTGGTGATCGCGGCCAGCCCCGCCCAGCGGGTGGATTTCGCCTGGCTGGCGCGGCGGCTGCACGCCAAGGGCGCCGCGCTCGCCTGGCAGGGGTACTTCGACCCGGAAACCGTCCCCCTGGACCCCGACAGCGGCGAAGGGGTTCCCTACGCCACCTACGCCTTCGCCTGTCACCTGGCCCTGGTGGAGGTCGACACCCTGACCGGCGAGGTGTCCGTGGTGCGGGTGGTGGCGGCCCACGACGTCGGCCGGGCGATTCACCCCGAAAACGTCGTCGGCCAGATCTGCGGCGGGGTCGCCATGGGGGTCGGGTTCGCCCTGATGGAGGAGTTTACGCCCAAACAGACCCTGTCCATGAAAGACTACCACATCCCCACCTGCGCCGACATGCCCGCCGTGGTCCCGATCATCGTCGAGTCCGCGGAGCCCTCCGGGCCATACGGCGCCAAGGGGGTCGGCGAGCCGGCGCTGATCCCCACCGCCCCGGCGGTGGTCAACGCCATCGCCCAGGCCCTGGGGGAGCGCATCTATTCCCTGCCCGCCAACCTGGAACGGGTACTGGCGGCCAGTATAAGGGCGGGTCATTTCGGCCCCCGGGAGGAAACCCATGAGTAGCATTCTCTTGAAAAACATCGGTACGATGGTCAGCGGCGACATCGCCGAGCCGGTCCTGGCGGCGGACGCCATCCTGGTGATCGACGGCAAGATCAGCCGGGTCGGGCGGCTTGCCGAGATGGGGCCGGTCACCGCCGAGAAGACCATCGACTGCAACGGCACCACCGTGACCCCCGGGCTGATCGATTCCCACTGTCACGTGGTGATGGGGGACTTCACCCCGCGCCAGAACGAGATCGGTTTTTTGAGCAGCGAGGTTCACGGCGGGGTGACCACCATGATCTCCGCCGGTGAGGTGCATTATCCCGGTCGGCCCAAAGACCCGGCCGGCACCAAGGCCCTGGCGATCCTCTCCCACAAGGCCTATCGCAATTTCAGGCCCGGCGGCGCCAAGGTCCTCGGCGGGTCGGTGATCCTGGAAAAGGGGCTGACCGAGGCCGACTTCGAGGAAATGGCCCGCGAAGGGGTCTGCGTGGTGGGCGAGATCGGCCTGGGCAGCGTCAAGGACCCCGAAGAGGCCGCCCCCATGGTGCGCTGGGCCAAGAAAAACGGCATGACGGTGATGATGCACACCGGCGGGACCTCGATTCCCGGCAGCAGCACGATCACCGCCGCGATGGTGATCGCCACCGGCCCGGATGTGGTCTCGCACCTCAACGGCGGCCCCACGGCGGTGGCCCCGGCGGAGGTTGAAAAGCTGATCCGGGAAACCGACCTGACCCTTGAAATCGTGCACTGCGGCAATCCCAAGGTGGCGGTCGAGGCCGGCCGGCTGTGCGCCGAAGCCGGCGCCCTGGGGCGGGTGATCATCGGCAACGACGCCCCGTCGGGGACCGGGGTGATCCCGCTGGGCATCCTGCGGGTGGTCAATCACCTGGCCAGCCTGACGCCGATCACCGCCGCCCAGGCCCTCTGCATGGCCAGTGGCAACACCGCCCGGGTCTACAAGCTGAACCGCGGCCTGATCGCGGCCGGCCGCGAGGCCGACCTGGTGATCATGGATGCGCCCATGGGCTCGGTGGGGGCCGACGCCCTGGCCGCCATCGAAGCCGGCGATGTGCCCGGGGTCGCCATGGTGCTGGTGGACGGCCAGGTGGTGGTCGCCAAGAGCCGCAACACCCCGCCGCCCAAGCGCACCCCCGCCGTGGTGTAGGCGATGGCGGCCGGCGGAGGAACCAGCGGCTGGGGCCGCAAGAGAGCAAATCGGAGCGAAAGGGCACCTGGCC
>JBAPYE010000439.1:0-2372 GCA_049284575.1 Desulfobacterales bacterium | reverse complement strand
CGGCGAGGTCGACCGCCACCTGGCGCTGCTCGCAGAGCCGGGTCAGCTGCCGCAGGTAGGTCAGCAGGCTGCTGTCCCACGCGCCCAGATTCTCGCTCCCAATGCTCACCCGGCGGATTTCAGGCCGCTCGGCCAGCCGCGCTGCGACCGCCTCCAGGTCCGGCTTGGGGTCGCCGATCCGCCAGCTGCCGGTCATGTCGATCACCAGCCGGTCCGGCGCGGGCTGCTGAAGCTGGATGTCGTTGGGCATCTGCCCAGCCCTCAGGCGTTTATAAGGTTGCAACGGAAAGCCGGCAACGCAAGGCGGCGCCCTGCCCGGGCCAACGGCCCGCAAAATAACATGTTTGCAATCGGAAGGAAAGTCGCAAACCGCCCGACCGACGGGTCGGGGGCCGTTGCGACAGTTCGATGCGGTTTAAAATCCCTTCGGTGACCTCCCCGTTGCGGATCAGCGCGCGGGCCGCCTGGTTGACGCTCATGTTCATCGGCCCGAGGTTGTGGGTGGTGCCGACGATCATGTTGGCGCTCACGATCAGGCCGTTTTCGTCGGTGGTGTAGTCATGCAGCAGGGTCCCGCGCGGGGCCTCCACGCAGCCGACCCCCCGGCCGGCGCGCGGTTCGACCGCGGCGCGCACGTCGGGGTCGGTGATATCGGAATCCTGCAGGATCTCGATCGCACGTTCACAGGCGTAAACCTCTTCGATCAGGCGGGCGTAGTGGTACAGCAGGGTCGCCTGGGCCGGTCGGCCGAAGGCGGCCCGGAATTCCTCCAGTTCGGCCTGGGCGCGCGGGGTCGCGATCTTGTCGGCGACGTTGATGCGCGCCAGGGTGTTGGCGCGGTAGACGCCCTTGGGGTTTTCAAGATCCAACGAGAACCCCTCGCCCCAGCAGCGGGCATAGGGAAACTTGCCGTAGGAAGTGGGTTCGACATGCTCACCGATGAAATCGATGTAATCCTGGGGGTCGAACGCCACGAAATCGCCGTCGGGCTTCATCAGACGGATCTTGCCGTCGTAGAGGTTCAGCGCCCCCTGGGGATCCACGGTGCCCATGAAGCCGGTCGTGATGACGCCCAGGGTCTGGATGGTGTCCAGGTATTTGGGAAAGACCTCTTTTTTGGCGAACTCGATGGTGAACAGCGCAAAGTCGAGGATCTCGTGCATCTTGGCCAGCATGTCCAGCCGTTCTTCCTCCAGCAGGGGTTTTGAAAAACCGCCCGGCACGCCGGCAATCGGGTGGATCGTCTTGCTGGAGAATTTATCGAGGATCATCTTGGCGAGGAAGCGCATTTTAACCACGCGCTGGGCCAGCTCGGGGTTGGCCTTGGCGATGCCGATCACGTTGCGCACGGCGTAATCGCTGTCCGGGCCGATCACGAAGTCGGCTGCGGCCAGGAAAAAGAAGTGCAGCAGTTTGTCCTCGGCGTGCGCGATGGTCTGCATCAGCTCCCGTAGCTTGTGCCCGGCCGGCGGCGGTGTTGCACCGAGGCAGCGGTCGACGGCCTTGTTGGCGGCCAGGTGGTGCATCCAGGGGCAGATGCCGCAGATGCGGCTGACGATGCGCGGCAGCTCCTCGGCCGGCATGCCCTCGACGAACTTCTCAAATCCCCGCAGGGACATGATGTTCAGGTGCGCGTCGCGGACATTGCCGCCGTCGTCCAGCTCGATGCCGATCGCGGCGTGGCCCTCGATGCGAGTGTAGGCGTTGGTCATCGCCGGGATGCCGCCGTGGGTGGCGCAGGTGCCCAGGGCGATGATGACCTTGCACTTGCGGCGCATCTCCTCGGCCACCTCCAGGTGCTCCTGGTTGCGAATGCCGCCGCTGATCAGACCCACGTCGGCCTCGGGGATCTCGATATGCCGACCGTCCCCCAGCTGCCCGAAGTACTTGTGGTCCATGAGCGCCGGGATGTGGACGAAATCGGCCACCTTGAGCACGTCCAGAAGCCGTTCGCCCATGTCCAGGATGGAAATCTCGCAGCCTGAACAGGAATTCAGCCATTCACTGGCCACTTTAACCGTCATGTGTGTGCCCTCCTGCTGGCGCCTGTGTCCGCCAGCAGTCTCACGATCGATGCGTCTTTTGCCCTCAGCCTTTGACCTGGACGGCTTTGGGGCCCAGGGAGCAGCGGTTTTCGCGGGCGGCCTTTTTCTTGCGGTCCGACCAGTTCCGGACCACTTCAAGCGCCCGGCTGGCGTAGTCGGGCTTGTCGGCGACGCTGTATTCGGTCAATGCCCCCCGACCTTTGCGTCGGCCAGGGCGGCGCGCCCCAGCGGGGTCCGGCTGATGACGGTCGTCCAGCCCTCGTCGGCGCCGATCCCGCCAAAGGAGATGTCGGCGTACTCGGCGGCGTAATCGGGGCAGAAGCGGCA
>JBAPYE010000438.1:0-2416 GCA_049284575.1 Desulfobacterales bacterium | reverse complement strand
CTGTGTTCCATAGACATCCTCCTTTCGAATGAGGGTTGGGGGGGAAAAATTTCGGCCAAATGATAACGATTATCAAGTAACACTTTTTTTAGTGGCGGTCAAGTTGGGGGCAGCCAAAAAATCGTTTCCGGCCCAGGTCTCGGGCGGGCGCGGGACGACCGGAATTTCGATGGAACGGGCGGGCGGCTATCCGGCGGCGGCGCCGATCAGATCGTTCACCGCGGCCAGGAGTTCGGCGTTTGAAAAGGGTTTGGTGATGTAGGCATCCACGCCCAGGTTCAGCCCTTTGGCGATATCGCCGCCACGGTTCTTGGCGGTCAGGAAAATGACCTTGATGCCGTCCCAGGCGGGATTGGCGCGAATCATCTGAAAGATCTCGAACCCGTCCAGGTCGGGCAGCATGATATCCAGTAGGATCAAATCCGGTTTGGATTTTTCCAGGGCATCGAAGGCATCCCGGCCGCTTTGGGCAAAAACGACGCGAAAGCCGTTTTGCTCCAGAAGAAACTGCAAGGAAACCAGGATACCCAACTCGTCATCGACGATCAGAATTGTTTTGGATGGCATATCCCCCCTTCCAGCCGCCCTCTTTTTATGATATTGAAAATTAACAGAAAACCACATTACGCACAATTCTAAAATTCCCATCGTGCACCAATCAGCTTCCGGCTGATTGGCCCCCACGCCCGGGAGCCTCGGATGATACGCGACAGCATCATCAACAAACGGTTGATCGGTTTATTTTTGATGGGGTATCTACTGTTCAATTACCCGCTTCTCTCGCTTTTCAACCTGCCGAAATTTGTGCTGGGCTTCCCGCTCTTGTACGCGTATCTCTTTGCGGCCTGGGCCGTCTATATTGTGTTGATGGTTCTGATCGTCCATTCCCGCCCGCGGGGGATGTCCTAAGGGACGACTCAGCGGCCGAATTGCGAAATGCTCCCAGCTGAAACCATTATATTTGTCTCGCTGTGCTACCTCGGTCTGCTGTTTGCCGTGGCCTACTTCGGAGACAAACGCGCCGCTGCCGGCCGCAGCATTATCAACAACCCTTACGTCTATGCGCTTTCGCTGGCAATCTATTGCACGGCCTGGACTTTTTACGGCAGCGTCGGCCGGGCCGTGCAGTCCGGTCCGGGGTTTTTGACCATTTACCTGGGCCCGACCCTGACCTTTACCCTGGGGTGGTTCGTGCTGCGCAAGATCCTGCGGATCAGCCGCATCCACCGCATCACCTCGATCGCCGATTTTATCGCCTCACGCTACGGCAAAAGCGTGATCCTGGGCGGCGTGGTAACCGTTATCGCCGTGCTGGGCATCGTGCCCTATATCTCGCTGCAGCTCAAGGCGATCTCCACCAGTTTCCTGCTGCTCACCAAATACCCCCGGCTCTTTCTGCCGCAGCATGTCGGCAAGGTGGCTTTTTTCGAGGACACCGCTTTTTACGTGGCCCTTGTCATGGCTGCCTTCGCCGTACTTTTTGGGACCCGCAAAGTGGAGGCCACGGAACGCCACGAAGGCATCGTTGCGGCCGTCGCCCTGGAGTCCCTGGTCAAACTGCTGGCATTTCTGACGGTCGGCGTGTTTGTGACCTTCGGAATTTACAACGGGTTCGACGATCTGTTCTCCCGGGCGCAAAATCTGCCCGAACTCTCGGCGATGTTCACCATCGGCAGCCATCCGGGCGCCTATACCAGCTGGACCGTTATGGTGCTGCTCTCCATGCTGGCGATACTTCTACTGCCCCGGCAGTTCCAGGTGGCGGTGATCGAAAACGTAAGCGAGGATCATCTGAAAAAGGCCATCTGGCTGTTTCCCCTCTATATGCTGGCCATCAACCTCTTCGCAGTGCCGGTGGCCTGCGCCGGGATGCTGCAGTTCGCCGGACAGATGGTGGATGCCGACACCTTTGTGCTGAGCCTGCCCCTGGCCCACCACCAGACCCACCTCACCCTGCTGGTCTTTATCGGCGGCATGTCGGCGGCCACCGGCATGGTCATCGTGGAGACCATCGCCCTTTCCACCATGATCAGCAACAACCTGGTCATGCCGCTGCTGCTGAAACTCCCGGCCCTCAGGCTGGCTCAGCGCACCGATTTCAGCTCCTGGCTGGTGGCCATCCGGCATGCCGCCATCGTGATGATCATCCTATTGGGCTATTTTTACTTTCACATGACCGCCGAGTTCTATCCCCTGGTGGCCATCGGGCTGGTCTCCTTTGCCGCCGTGGCCCAGTTCGCCCCGTCGCTGCTGGGTGGCATTTTCTGGAAGGGCGGCAGCAAAGCCGGCGCCCTGAGCGGGCTGATCGCAGGCTTCCTGGTCTGGCTGTACACCCTGGTTTTGCCCTCGCTGACCGATGCCGGGATTCTGCCCCAGGCCTTTATCCAGGAGGGGCCCTGGAGCCTGGAGTACCTCA
>JBAPYE010000437.1:0-1684 GCA_049284575.1 Desulfobacterales bacterium | reverse complement strand
GGCCGAAGTGCCCCTCCGATCCTGCACGATTTTAACCACCGCGGCGAGCCCCGCCCTGCGGGCGATCCACGACCGGATGCCGCTGATCTTAAAGCCCGCCGCCTACCGCGACTGGCTCGACCCGCAGCGCCCGGACCCCGATCTCGCCCAAATCCTGGCGATCCACACCCACCGGGACTTCAGGTTCTGGCCGGTATCGACGGCGGTCAACGCGGTCCGCAACAATTCCCCGGAGCTGATCGCCGCCATCAATATTGACTAATCGACGATATAATCGTAGATTAGCAACATGGCGTCCCCCCTGAAACACAGGCTCCTCACAGACTACCTGCTCCGCGATGCCGACTACTACCCGGTGGTCACCCTCACCGGCCCGCGGCAGTCCGGCAAGACCACCCTGGTGCGGGCCGCCTTTCCATCGCACCGCTACCTCTCGCTGGAGACCTTCGATCAGCGGGGCTTCGCCCGGGAGGACCCGCGGGGTTTTCTGGCCCAACTGGACGGCCCGGTTATTCTCGATGAAATCCAGCACGTACCCGACCTGCTGTCCTACATCCAGACCGTGGTGGACCAGGATCCCGCCCCGGGCCGCTTCGTCTTGACCGGCTCCCAGAACTTTCTGCTCATGGCCAAGATCGGTCAGACGCTGGCCGGGCGCTGCGCCATTCTCAACCTGCTGCCCTTTTCACGGGCCGAGCTCGAAGACCAGCCTCAAGCCGAACCCGGCGCACCGCCGGAACTCTTCGGTAATCTACGGACCAGCCTGAACTTGTGGGCCATCCTGCACAGCGGTTTTTACCCCCGCATCCACGACCAGGGGATCCCGCCTGCTGTGTGGCTTTCCGACTACATCCAGACCTACATCGAGCGCGATGTGCGCAGCCTTTCCAACATCGGCGACCTCACTCTTTTCAGCCGATTTCTGGCGCTATGCGCCGGCCGCGCGGCTCAGCTGCTCAACTACTCCAGCCTGGCCACCGACGCCGGCATCGCGGTGGACACCGTCCGGCGCTGGATCTCGGTGCTGAACGCCAGCTTCATCATTTTTCTGCTGCCACCGCACCACCGCAATTTCAACAAGCGACTCATCAAAACCCCCAAGCTCTACTTCTACGACACCGGGCTGCTGTGCCACCTGCTGGGCATCCGGCAAGCCACCCAGATTCCGGCCCATCCCCTGCGCGGCGCACTTTTCGAAAACCATGTGGTGGCCGAGACGGCCAAGGCATACCTGCACCACCGCCGGATCCCGCCGCTCTATTTCTGGCGCGACCGCAGCGGGCACGAGGTGGATCTGGTTATCGAGGAAGCCGGCGAGCTCTTCCCGGTGGAGATCAAGTCCGGTCAGACGGTGGCCAGCGACATGCTGGCCGGCCTGCGCTGGTGGTGCACCCTCAGCGATCGGCCGCTTGAAGCCGCCACGCTAATCCACGGCGGTGAAGACCGCTACACCCGCGACGGGGTGGCCGTCCGGCCGTGGTTTGGGATATGACGGCGGCTGAAAATGCCTTTATATCAAGCTTTCCGGAAGGACTCCCGGTTTCCGGCAAAGGGGCCGCATTCTATCTTTGTCCGCAGCATTCTTTTTCCACCTAATGTTTTTTTCTTTCTTCCAATTCCTCACAATTCTTCTCTGGAAATATTTTTCTCCTCCATGGCGGCCTCGATCAGCCTTCGCTCCTGT
>JBAPYE010000436.1:0-3875 GCA_049284575.1 Desulfobacterales bacterium | reverse complement strand
CGGCGCGGCGCAGGCGCCCGCGGGCGAAAAAGAGCGCTACGCCGCCGCGCGGGCCGCCTTTGAACAGGGGGACTTCGCAAAGGCCCGCGGCCTGTTTGAAAAGCTGCTGACCGACTTCCCCGACTCGCCCCAGGCCAACAGCGCCCAGTTCTGGGTGGGGGAAACCTACTACCGCGAAAAATGGTTTGAAAAGGCCATTTTAGAGTACCAGAAGGTCGTCGAGAAATACCCCACAGGCAACAAGCTGCCGGCCGCCCTGCTCAAGCAGGGCTTCGCCTTCAGCAACCTCGGCGACAATGCCAACGCGCGCTTGATCCTGGAATCCCTGATCCAAAAATACCCCGACAGCAATGAGGCCGGGATCGCCGCCAAAAAACTCCAGGGGATGAAGTGAGCCGCGGCAGCCGGCCGCCCCTGGCTTGCGACCGCCCCACGGGGCGGCTCAACCGGCGATGGTAAAGGTCATCGGGATCGATCCGGGGCTGGCGGCCACCGGCGTGGGGATTGTCACCGGCAAGGGGCTGGCCGTCGCAGGCTACTCCTGCGGTATGATCCGAACGGAAAAAACCCTGGCGACGGCCGCGCGCCTCGAATCGCTCTTTGCGCGGCTGGGCTGCGTGATAGCGGACGAGCGACCGGATTTGATGGTGGTCGAGGATGTCTATTCCCTCAGCAAGTTTCCCAAGTCGGGGATTGTTCTGGGAAAGGTCATCGGGGTGATTCTGCTGGCGGCCTGCCGCAGCGGGCTGCCGGTAGCCGAGGTGCCGGTGCGCGAAGCCAAGAAGGTGCTCACCGGCAGCGGCAACGCCAGCAAGGACCAGCTCGAACGGGCGGTGCGGCACCAGTTGAAATTGACGGACCCCATTCGGCCCGACCATCTTTCGGATGCACTGGCCCTTGCCCTGATCGGTCTTTTTCGTTACGAGCGGACCTTCGAAATGAAGCGGACATGATCGGATATCTCGAGGGCAAACTCCTCCAACGCGACGAAGAGCGAATTCTGCTGCTGGCCAATCAGGTGGGCTACGAGGTCATGCTGCCGGTGGTGGTCATGGAGGCGATCAAGGGCAAGGCGGTGGGCACCAGTCTATCCCTCTATATCTTCTACTACCAGACCGAACGCCAGCCCAAACCGGTCCTGATCGGTTTCAATCTCGAGGCTGAACGGGAGTTTTTTCAGCTGTTCATTTCAGTCGAGGCGATCGGGCCGCTCAAGGCGGTAAAGGCCCTGAATCTTCCGGTTCGTAAAATCGCCAGGGCCATCGAGGAGCGCGATGTGGCGACCCTCAAGAATCTCAAGGGCATCGGGGAGCGCACGGCGCGCAAGATCATCGCCACGCTGGAAGGCAAAATGGGGAAATTCGCCCTGATCCGCACTTCCGACGAAGCCGCGGCCCCGGTCGGTGAAGATTTCCAGCAGCAGGTGATCGAGGTGCTGATCAGCCAGTTGGGCTACGGCCGCGCCGACGCCCGCATGATGGTGGCCGCCGCGATGAAGCGCAACCGGGCGATCGCCACCCCGGAAGAACTCTTTGAGGAGGTCTACCGCGGCGAGCAGGGGGCCTGAGGCGTGCTTTGCGCCCCAGCGGCTTCCGTGATAGACTCCGAACCCAGGCCGCCGGCCGAGCAACCGCCGACCCACCGGCCGCCACCCGGTTAACCCATCATGGCAAATGACGTTATCACCCAGGCTGGCGAGGTTCAGGGAATTCTTTCCAAGTCCCGGCTGCCCGTCGACCACGACCCCGAAATCCTCTCGCTGCGGCCCGCGCAGCTGGCGGACTATGTCGGGCAGCCCGAGGCGGTGGAGACCCTTAAAATCGCCATCGAGGCCGCCAGCCTGCGGTGCGAGCCGTTGGAGCACGTGCTTTTTCACGGACCTCCGGGTCTGGGCAAAACCACCCTGGCCCATATTATCGCCAACGAGATGGGCGGCGACCTGACGGTCACCTCCGGGCCGGCCCTGGAAAAAGGCGGTGACCTGATCGGCATTCTGACCCACCTGGATGAAAACGATGTCCTCTTCATCGACGAGATCCACCGGATTCCCAAGTCGGTGGAAGAGTTTCTCTATCCGGCCATGGAGGACTTTGCGGTGGATTTTATTTTTGACAAGGGCGCCCATGCCCGCAGCCACCGCTTTCGCCTGAAGCGCTTTACCCTCGTGGGGGCCACCACCCGCGTGGGGCTGCTTTCGGCCCCGCTGCGGGACCGGTTCGGCATTTTCCGCAGCCTCGATTTTTACGCCGAACCCGATCTTGTCAAGATTGCCCAACGCTCCGCGGCGCTGCTGAAAGTCAAAATCGACCACGACGGGGCGGCGGAACTCGCCCGGCGCTGCCGGGGCACGCCACGGATCGCCAACCGCCTCCTGAAGCGGGTCCGGGACTATGCCCAGGTGCGCGCCGACGGGGTCATCAACCGGCCGAACGTGACCGCGGCCCTGGCGCTGGAGGGGGTCGACGAAAAGGGCTTGACGCCCCTTGACCGCCGCTATCTGAAAACCGTTGTCCGCTACTACAGCGGCGGCCCGGTGGGGATCGAGGCGATTGCCGCCACCCTTCAGGAGGAGGGCGATACCCTGGTGGACGTGGTGGAGCCCTACCTGCTCAAGATCGGCTTTATCCTGCGGACCTCAGCGGGGCGCAAAACATCCGAAAGCGCCCACCGGCATCTGGGGATTGCCATGCAGAAAACCCTTTTTTAGCGGCAGCAACCCCCATGCGCGTTATCAGCCTCCTGACGGATTTCGGCACCCGGGATGAATACGTGGGGGTCATCAAAGGGGTAATCCTGGCCCGCAACCCCCAGGCGGTGGTGGTGGATATCTCCCACGCGGTGGCCCCCCAGGACGTGCTCGGGGCGGCCAATATGCTCAAAGCCGCCTACCCCTACTTTCCGCACGCGACGGTGCACGTGGTGGTGGTGGATCCCGGGGTCGGGGGCCGTCGGGCCATCGTGGCCCTGGCGCTTGAAGACGGGCCGCTGTTTCTCGCGCCCGACAACGGGGTGTTGACCCCCATACTGCTGGACGCCCGGCCGCAGGAGGTCGTGCGGGTCGAAAATCCCGCTTTTTTCCTGGACCGGATCAGCCGGACCTTTCACGGCCGTGATATCTTCGCGCCGGTGGCGGCCGCCGTTGCCGGCGGAGCGCCCCTCCGGCGCCTGGGACCGCCCATGGCGCCCGGTGATCTGGTGCGCATCGATCTGCTCGCGGCTCGCCGGGACGGGGCAAATGCCGTCAGCGGGATCATCGTCGGGGTCGACCGTTTCGGCAACCTGATCACCAATATTGATGCGGCCCTGCTGGCGGTGGCGCCCCATCCGCACGTGCAGGTGCGCATCGGTGCACACCGCATTCAGGGTCTCGCCGCCACCTACGAGGCGGTTGCGCCCCAGCGCGCGCTGGCCCTGATCGGCAGCCGCGGCACCCTGGAAATTGCCATAAACTGCGGCAATGCCGCTGAAACCCTGTCTGTCGGCACGGGGGCGACGGTGCGCGTCGACTGGCCCGAAGGGGCCGGCGACACCCCAGCGGACCCCGGCCATCGGTGAGGCCATCAAAGAGTGGAAGCCACCCCCCCGCCAGCGTCTCCGCCGCCAAGCCCCACCCGGGGAGTCTTTGCCCCGAGTGGGGCGGCCGAACCCTCCAACTCGCAGCACCGCTTGCGGGGGCTGGTGATCGGCCTGAGCGTCGCGCTGGTAATCCTGGCGGCCGGCGCGGTCGTGCTCTCGGTGCTTTTCGTCCGAAGCTTTCACCAGAAGCAGCAGCTCCTGCGGGAGCTGCAGGCGACGCACGCGACCTTTCGAGACCTGCGGGACCAAAAGGATGTCCTGATGGCGCGGCTGGTGGCCATCCAAAGCCGCCCGGGGGG
>JBAPYE010000435.1:0-12261 GCA_049284575.1 Desulfobacterales bacterium | reverse complement strand
GGTGTGGAAATCGGCGAGCAGTTCGGACCAAAGTATTTCAAAAAATGGTGGGACAAGGCGTGTGAAAACCTTGGCATTAAAGGCGTTGACCTGTATGGCGGAACCAAGCACTCGACCGCAACGGCGTTGGGTGAATTTCTGACTCCAGAGGAAATCAAACGAGGCGGGACCGGATCATCGACAAACAGGGCATTCGAAAGATATTTTCAGCCCCGCAGGAACGAATCCGCGAAAGTGGTATCCACTATCAAGGAACTTCAGAAGAAGCAGGCGGGCAAAGTTGTCGAGTTGAGAAAACAAAAAAAGTTGCCAGACTGAACAACATCTGAACAACTTTTAAAGAACCCATAATTTCGATAAGTGTTTGAAATTATGGGTTATTTTTGGTGGAGGCGGCGGGAGTCGAACCCGCGTCCGAAAACATTCCACTTAGGCATCTACATACTTATCTCGAAGTTTGATTGTCAGCGCTCAAACCTCCTTCGAGCGGGATGTTTGAGAACTTATCCTGTTGGCGTTTCGCCATTCCCGCTACAGGCAATTGGGATAGGCTAGCCCGCTAGTCGACGCCCTTACCGGATCCGCAGGCTTAACCCGGCAGGACGGTAGCATTTAAGCTGCTACAGCGTAGTTATAATCGTCTGCGATTATATTTATTTCCGCCAATTAACGAGCTGGCAGCCCCTCGGTATGCAGCCCAAGCTTCTTTATCCCCGTCGAAGCCGTTTCGCCCCCTTATCGTTGAAGGTGAGTTTGAAAAATGGATTTGTGAGATTTAAATTACATTTCAATAATAAGCAAAATATCTGGTAATGTCAAGATTTTGCCTTGGGTTTTATAGGGTGTGGGCAGCCCGCCGCGCCGCACGCTTTCATCCTCGGTAAACATCTGCCCCCCCGCCCGGCGGCCGTCAGCCTCTTTCCTTGCGGGCGCGGTCCAGTTCGCGGGTTTCATCGCGTTTGCGAATGGCCTCGCGCTTGTCGTAGCTGCGTTTTCCACGGGCAAGGGCGATGACCGCCTTGACCTTGCCGCGTTTGAAGTAAATCCGCAGGGGCACCAGGGCATAGCCTTTTTCGTTGACCTTGCCGTAGAGGCGTTTGATCTCATGAGCGTGCAGGAGCAGCTTGCGAGGCCGAAGGGGGTCATGATTGTCGTAGTACGCGAAGGGATAGGCGCTGATGTGCATCTGGTAGAGGAACACCTCCCCGTTGACCACTCTGGCGTAGGCGTCCTTGAGGTTGGCGCGCCCCATCCGAAGCGACTTGACCTCCGTGCCGGTCAGGACCATCCCGGCTTCGAACTGCTCGTCCAGGTGGTAGTCGTGGCGCGCCTTTCTGTTTTCAGCGACAATTTTGACGCTCTCGTCTGCCAAAACGGGCCTTCCCTTCTATACTGTGACCGCTCACAGCATATCAGCCATTGCCGTCGACGGGAATTTGGAATTTCTTGGACACAATCCCGCCGTAGGACTCCTGAATCAGCCGGGTGATCTCCGCGGATGATGTTTCCGCGAGGATTTTGCGGAAAAACCCGCAGGCCTCCTCCCGGTTGAGGGACCGAATCATGCTTTTGACCACCGGCATGGATCGGGGGTTCATGCTGAGTTCTTTCAGCCCCAAGCCCAGCATAATCGGCACATTCATGGGGTCGCCGGCCATCTCGCCGCACATGAAGAGCTTCACGCCGGTTTTGGCGGCAACTTTGGACAGGTGGTTGAGCATACGGATAATCGCCGGATGCAGCGGGTGGTAGAGGTGGGCCACTTCGCGGTTGCCGCGGTCGATCGCCAGGGTGTACTGAATCAGGTCATTGGTGCCGATGCTGAAAAAGTCCACCTCGCCGGCCAGGACATCCGCCATGACCACCGCCGAGGGCACTTCGATCATGATGCCGATCTCGATGTCGCGGTTGAAGGCCACCCCTTCCTTTTCCAGCGACGCGGCACTTTCCGCCAGCAGACGTTTGGCCGCCTTGACCTCGGCTAAACTGGCGATCATCGGAAACATCACCCGCACATGGCCGTGGACCGAGGCCCGCAGGATGGCCCGCAGCTGGGTTTTAAAAACCAGGGGTTTTTTCAAACAGTAGCGGATGGCCCGCAGACCTAAAGCCGGGTTGGTCTCCTCGCCGCCCTCCGAGGCGTAGGCCACGGCCTTGTCGCCATTGATGTCCAGGGTACGGATGGTAACCGGCAAGGGCGCCATGACCTCCACGATGTCGCGGTATTTGTCGTAGAGTTCGAACTCGGTGGGAAAATCCGATCGTCCCAGATACTGGAATTCGGTCCGGTAGAGACCAATGCCGTCGCCGCCGTTGTCGATCACCGAGACCACCTCTTCGGGCAGTTCGATGTTGCCCATCACCTTCAACCGAAAACCGTCCACGGTTTCGGCGGGCAGATGGCTGTCGCGGGTCATGGCGGCCCGGAAGCGCTCGTAGCGGATTCGGCGCTCCTCATAGTGAAGCAGGGTCTGTTCGTCCGGATTGACGATCAGCACGCCTTCCGAGCCGTCCACGATGATGATGTCGTCGTTTTTGACGATCCGACTGGCGGTATCCAGCCCCAACACGGCGGGGATTCCCAGGGCCTGGGCGATGATCCCGGTGTGGCAGGCCTTGCCCCCGCGGTCGGTGACAAACCCCATGATGCGCTCGAGCTGGATCTGGCTGGTTTCCGACGGGGAAAGATCGTGGGCCACGAGAATCACCCGCTTGTCGATTTCGGCGATCTTGATGCTGTTGGCGCCCACCAGGTTGCGCAAAATCAGGTCTGATACGTGTTCGATGTCGGCGACGCGGGCCTTGAGATAGGAATCGTCCATTTTCGCGAACATGGCCTGAACGTTGCCGACCACCATGCGCAGTGCCCACTCGGCGTTGAAACGCTTTTTCTCGATCATTTCGAGGGTGCGGTTGTAGAGCATCTTGTCTTTGAGCAGAACCAGGTGGGTTTCCAGGATCAGGGCGTGCTCGCGCAAGTCTTCGGGGGTGCGGTCGATGACCGACCGCACCTCGTCCATCGCCTTTTTCACCGCGGCCTTGAAGCGTTTGATCTCGTCATCAAGCCGCGCTTTGGGCACCAGGTAGCGTTTGACCACATCGACGCCTGCACGGTCGACCAGATAGGCCTTGCCAATGCAAATGCCCGGAGAGACGTTGATGCCTTTCAGGCGGATTTCGCCGGCCTGTTCGGGTGACATGTTCCGCTATTCTCCAAACCCGCTTTCGACCAGGGCTGCGATCCGGTCAAGAATCTCGCGGTCCGACGGGCTATCGATTTTAAGGGTAATAATCGTATCCTTGGCGCACGCCAGCGACAGGAGATCGATAATACTGCCGGCATCGGCCACCAGCTCGCCTTTGATCACCCATACGCCGGCCCCGGCGTTTTTGGCGATCCCCGCTATTTTGGCCGCCGAGCGCGCGTGCAGCCCGAGTTCGTTGACAATCAGCAGGTCGCGCGACATTGGCCTATCGGGTTTTTCCATGAGGCAAGAGGGTATGGGCAACCCGGCTTTTGGGCTTACCGGCCGGCCCGCATTCAAAAGCCCTCGGCCTGGCCCCAGGATGCAAAATGCGGCGGGCAGGGAGAGGGCAGGTGGCGATTCAAGAGATCTTCCGGGGCCGCGACAAAAAACAATGAATCCGCCTGGCGGTCCTGGGCCGGCCGACGGCGGCCCCTTCTCCGGCCTACTTCCTCAATGCGCCGGTGGATGTGCCGTGCAGACAACTCAAAATCCGGCGCCAGCCCGTGGTGTTACCTCGGGTCGAACCCCTTGTAGAAGCTGTTTAACTACCAGTCAAAGGTGGGGATGTCAACGCGAAATGATTGACAAGGCTGTAAAACCCTGTTAGCTTTCCCGCGTTCTAACTATTGGACAATATTTTAATTTCACACCGATTTTCGACTGCATCGGGCCGTGCGGCACCGGCGCTTGATGGGTGAATGGAAAACCAGTTTCTCATCGACGACCTTAAGCTTGGCGAGTCCTCCCGCCTGTTCAAGATCATGGGGGAATTCGTGGACGGCATCGAGGCCCTGCGCGGCCTTGGGCCGGCGGTGACCATTTTCGGATCGGCCCGCATCCCCCCCGAAGACCCGATCTACGCCAAAGCCGAAGCCATCGCAGCGCGCTTTGTCCGGGCCGATTTCGCCGTCATCACCGGCGGGGGCGGGGGCGTGATGGAGGCCGCCAACAAGGGCGCCCTCGAGGCGGGCGGCGCATCGGTGGGACTCAACATCCGCCTGCCCTTTGAACAAAAGCCCAACCGCTACACCCGCATTCGGCTGGAGTTCAAGTATTTTTTCACCCGCAAGGTGATGCTGGTCAAATATGCCACCGCCTACATCGTCATGCCGGGCGGCTTCGGCACTTTGGACGAACTCTTCGAGGCGGTGACCCTGATCCAGACTCACCGCATCCAGCCCCACCCGATCATCCTCGTAGGATCGGACTACTGGTCGGGGCTGCTGGACTGGATCCGGCAGCAGTTGGCGCTGCGCGGCCTGGTTTCGGCCGCAGACCTCGATATTTTGAAGGTCATGGACGACCCCGACGAGATTGTGCGCGCGGTGCGGGAAAAGGTGATTCTCTGATGGCACCCCGCCCCCCGCAAACCTGAAACCGACGCAAGCTGGTCGCGGCCCCACACACGGTGTCGCACCGAAAAGGCCGGGGCGCCCGGAGAGTGGGCAGCACGCCAATGGCCGCGGCCGTCAAGCCCGTTTTAATGAAAGTGACACACCCCAGAGACAGGAGGCAGCATGGTCAGAACCGAAATTCAGCTCTTCATGAAGAACGAACCGGGTGAACTCGCCAAACTGGCGGGAATTTTCGCCACGGAAAAGATCAACATCGACGCCCTCACCATTCAGGACGCCTCCAGCTATGTTCAGGACCTGTTCAAGGGGCGCGGCAAATCGCTGAAGCGGATCGCCTCGGTGGCAAGCTACAACTCTATGCGGCGCGACTCGGCCGCGTTCGCCCTTGTCCGCCTGCTGGTGGACCAGACCGACAAGGCCATCGACCTGCTCTCGCGCGAAGACTACCTCTTCGATATCATCCCCGTAATCGCCGTCGAGCTGGAGAACCGACCCGGCACCTTGGCCGAAATCACCGCCAAATTCGGCACGGAGGGGATCAACATCAACTACGTTTACGGATCGGTGGCGGGACCGGAGTCCAAATGCCTCTTTGTCTTCTGCCCGGAGAACATCGAGCAAGCCGCCAAGCTTTTCAAGGAATAAGGGTCGCGCTAATAGATGATGCCACAAGATGGCGCCGGATTTTGGTTCGTCTGCACGGCACATCCGTCGGCGCATATCGCGCTATATGCCGGGGGATGTAACGCCGGTGACGGGCCAAAAAGACAAGCGCGATGTGGAAACATTTTTTGCCGAGGCCCGAGCCCTGCGGCTGCGCCCTGCCTGCGACCCCCGAGGGCCGCCCGTCAGGCGTGATGCAGGCGCAGCTCGTCTGCGTAGGGGAAAATGTGGATCCGCTCGCCTGAGCGGATGCGGGCCTGGGTCCGCCGCCAAAAATCGACATCGAAGAGATCGGCGTGGTGCGCCATGAATTCCGCCTCCAGCGGGTCGGGAAGCCCCAGGTAGGGCCGGAACTCTTCGGGAAAGACATCCGCTTCGCCCACCGTAAACCACGGCTCGACCGCCATTTCGTCCTCGTAGCGGCGGGAGGGCGGCTTTCTGCGAAAATTGCAGGAGAGCAGCGGACAAAGTTCGTCATAATCGTAAAACACCACCCGCCCGTGCCGGGTGACCCCGAAGTTTTTAAGCAGCAGGTCACCTGGGAAAACATTGATCCGCGCCAGGTCCTTGATGGCTTCGCCGTAATCCACGACCACTGCCCGGGCAGCTTCGAGTCCGGCCGCCTGCAGGTAAAGATCCAGCGGCGTCACCCGCCGCTCCAGGTAAGCGTGCCCAACCACCACCCGATCCGCTTGGATGTGCACCGTGCGCGCAGCCGAACGCGCCAGCTCGGCCAGCAGCGGCGGGTCAAAACAGGCGTGCTCGAACTGCAAATGCTCGAAAGACTGCGCATCCAGCAGACGCCCGGCCCGGTTGTGCTTGAAAACGAAATCGTAGGTGGCGATGACCTTCCGCCGGGTGGTTTCCTTGGGGTGTGCGATGCGGTCGCGGATCAGTTTGAACACCATGTCATAGCTCGGCATGTCAAAAACCACCATCACCAGCCCGCGCTTGCCCTGCGAAATGCGGAAGGGCTGGCCGCAGACCGCGGTATTGGCCAGCAGGTCGCGGTAGAGCACGGTTTTGCCGTGCTTGTCGAAGCCCACCGAAATGTAGTGCTCGGCCAGCGGTTTGAGCGGCAGAATGCTCCGCAGAAAGCCCACCATGTCGCGGGGCCGCGGCACCGCCACGTGGAAATACGAGCGGGTGAAGCTGAAAAGAATACTGACGGCCGTTTCGCTCAGCAGCACCGCATCCACGATAACCCCCCCGGGCGGGTTGAGCAGCGCCAGCGCCATGGGCACCCCGCCACGGTCCGTGACCAGGCGCCCGACCAGGTAGGCCCCCATTTCCCGGTAAAACACACTGCGGACCACTTCCAGCCGCAGCAGCCGGACGGCGGGCCCCATTTCCGCGAATCGGGCGCACATGCGCGCCGCCACCCGTTCAGCGTCATCCGCCAGATCCTGAAAGGGGCAACCGAAATCGGCGGCCGCCAGGACTCGCCGAACCACCGGCGCCAGCGGGCCGTCGATATGATGAACGTCGTAAACCGGCTTCGGGGAATGGGTCGATGGGGTTTCAAAGGCCGTGGTCACGAACTCGATGGCCGCCTCCACCCCGACGGTGTTGAAGATTCGGCGCGTGACGGAATTGAAAAAGGTTTCGCCCAGCTCACGGTCGCCATGGGGCGTCAGTCGTTCGGAAAAAACGACCTTCATGCCACCCCAGAGAGTCGGGTCGCCCAGGCGCTGCGCGAGCAGACGCCGAAGCGCGGCGATCACCTCGTCGAGGACGGTTGCGTAAAGCTCCAAGCGCTCGCCGGCATCGGCCTGCATGCCCTGCCAGTCGCGGCCTTCAAAGCGGCCTTTGGCGCGCCCGGTCACGGCCGCGAAGCGCGACCGGTAGGAGTTGAAGCCCTCGTGGATGATGCCGGCCGCCGAGTCGGCCAGGCGCCTGTCGGCCGTGGAATGGTGCATGCGTAAGCTCCGGAGGTGGTTGCCTGAGCGCCCTTCAGGGGCGGCGGAAGTGGGCCAGGTAATTCACCCCCAGGCCGCCCCCCAGCCGGTAGTGGCGGGCAAAGGGGTTGTACTGCATGCCGGTGAAATCGCAGGCCGCCAGACCGGCCTGCCGGCCCCAGTCCTTGAGTTCGGCAGGCCGGACAAAGCGTGCAAAGCTGTGGGTGCCGCGGGGCAGCAGCCGCAGGAGATACTCGGCCCCGACAATGGCGAAGACAAAGGCTTTGGGGGTGCGGTTGAGTGTGGCAAAAAACACATCCCCACCCGGCCGCACCAGCCGGCCGCAGGCGCGCACGATGGACGGCGGGTCGGGAACGTGCTCCAGAAGTTCCATGCACACCAGCACGTCGAAGCGCCCGGGTTGGGAGGCGGCCAGTTCCTCGACCGTGGCGCGGCGGTAGTCGATGGCCAAACCAGTTTGCCGGGCATGCAGGGTCGCCACCGCCAGCGGGGTTTGCCCCATGTCAATGCCCGTCACCCGCGCACCGGCCTTGGCCAGGGCCTCGGAAAGGACGCCGCCGCCGCAGCCCACGTCCAGCACCCGCCGACCGGCCAGGCGGACGCGGCCGGCTATGTAGCCCAGGCGCAGCGGATTGATGTCGTGCAGGGATTTGAGGTCGCCGTTGCGGTCCCACCAGCGGGGCGCCACGGCCTCGAATTTGGCGATTTCCAGGCGGTCGATATTGTCGCTTTGAGGCGTCATCGGGTACTCGCAGGGGCATCGGCCAGCCGGCCGGCAAGCGTAAAGATCGAGGCTAGACACGCGCCTATCTGCGCGCGATCAGCGGCATGGGCTGCACCCAGTGGTTGCTGCGGCCGTCGTAAAACCAGCGGTCCGGAAAGCCCCTGCTGGTGGTGAATGTCGGGTTTTCAGACCACTCGAGCATCTGCTCGTAAGCGGCGTGCAACTTTTGAAACATGGCGCTGCTGCCCCCACGGTCGGGGTGATACCGCAGGGCCTGCCGGCGAAAAGCGCTTTTGATGATCCGCTGCAGTTCCGGGCTGTTGAGATCCTCCCGGCGCAGCTTGAGCTGAACCAGCGAACCTCCGAGCATGGTAGGTCGGAGTTCCTCGCGGGGGCGGAGGCTGCCGAGGGTATCCTCTTGGCGCCGGGCCATCTTCAGCAAGTGTCTGGAGGCCAGGTAACGTTTGCGGGTGCGCTCCTTTTCAGCCCACCAGTGATTGCCCAGCCGGGTAATCATGCGGAAAAAATCCTCGGCCGGGGTGCGCCGCGCCGAACGGGCTTGAATGAAGCTGAAGACCGCTTCGCGGTCATAGGGCAGAAGATCGAGCACCAGAAGGACATCGGTAAAGAAAAAGGTGGCATAGCGGGCGTTGAGGGTCTGCAAAAGGCCGCTTGATATCGCCAGGTAGCGCCGCAGTTTCTGGTGGCAGTCGACGGAACAGTAGTGTCTGCGGGGCGAGGCGATCTCCACGCCGCAGGAGAGGCAGCGCCGACCCGCCTTGCGGGCGGTGACCGGCGCGATGAGTTTCCCGATCGGCTGCATGCGGCCACCATAGCAGAGTTTCGCAGGAAGATGAAGACCGATTGCGGCCCCGGGGGCGGCGCGGGCGGCAAGCACCACGGACTCAGGCAAGCGGGGGGAACACCATGACCGAAGCGGTCACCGAGGAAACCATCAAGGACGATATCCGCCGGCTGCTGGCACGGCCGGATGTCCGCCGCCCGCTGGCACGGCTGGCAGCCGCTCTGCCGTCGGGGGCGCGCGCGTGTCTTTTCGGCGGTGCGATCCGCAACCTGATTATCGTGCAGGTTCACGGTAGCAGCCCCGAAACGCGGGATCTCGATTTTGTGATTGCCGGCCTGCCGGAGGATTTCCGCCTGCCGCGCTGCCTGCCGCGCCGGGAACGGGTGGTCACCGCAATGGGCGGGGTCCGCTGGCAGCCGCCGGACTCTTCCTTCAGCTTCGACCTCTGCCGGCTGGCCGACTTCGTGGTTTTCCGGCTGTTTCCGATGCCCCCGACGCTGGAAAACCTCCTGACCAACATCGACTTCAGCGCCAACGCCGTGATCTACGACCCGGCCGAGGACCGCCTCTACGAACGCGGCTGCATCAACGCCGTTTACGCCCGCCGCTTCGACTTCAACACCCTGCGCCTGTGCGACAAGCTCATCTCCACCTACCGGATCCTGGTGCTCAGCCACAAACTCGAGTTCACCCTTTCCGAAAGGGTCTTTCATTATCTGCGGGCCACCGCCGACATCGATCTTTTGATCAGCCTCAAGCGGGCGTTGGCATCGGGCGTCGGCAAGGACCGCGCCCGGGCCATTCTCGCCTATTACCGCCGGGTTCGAAGCTTTCGCGACTACGCCGCATACGGCGCCGCGGAGGCCAGCGGCGCCACGCGGCCCGAATCCGGTTGCAAGAACGGCAGCCGCGCTTCAGACCCGAACGCTTCCAACCGATAGAGAACACAGATTTTTCCTTTCGGAAAAGCCCCCAGGCGGCACGCCCCGGGGGAGGCCCCCGAAAACCGGCCCAACCGCAAATCCGGGACTTCATTTTGCCATGAAGTATGCTTCCGTCCTGCCATCCCACGAGACGGTCCGCAACGTTCTCGACCAGAAGACCCTGCAACTGCCCTCACTACCCCTGGTGGCGGTCCGGCTGCTGGAATTGACCCTCGACGATCACAGTTCCGCCGATGATCTCGCCCGCGTGATCGAAACCGACCCCGCCCTGGCCGCCAAGGTCCTGCGGATCGTCAATTCCGCGGCTTACGGTCTGCACCGAAAAATCGCATCGGTGTCCCAGGCCGTGGCCCTGCTGGGATTTGCCGGCATCCGGGCGCTGGCGCTGGGGGTGACCCTGTTTGAAAGGATCGTTGGAAAGAAAGACGCCGCCGGTTTCGATCGGCTTTTTTTCTGGCAGCACTGCCTGGCGGTGGCGGCGCTGGCCCGCATTCTAGCCGGCCGCCTGGGGTATGCGGATCCCGAAGAGGCTTACATCGCCGGTCTGCTGCACGACGTGGGCAAGATCATCCTGGAGACGCACGGCCGTAAGGGGTACGGTGATTTTTGCCGCCGCCACGCGGCAGAGGACGGCGGCACCCTGGTGGAGAACGAAGCGCGCTTTGTGGGTCTCAGCCATGACCGCCTGGGCGCCTTTTTCTGCGCCCACTGGCAGCTGCCCGAGCGTCTGGTGCTGGCGGTCCTTTTCCACCATGGGCGTTTCGACCACCTCACCCTGCCAAAGGAGGAGTCCACCCTGATCGCCATCGTATCCCTGGCCAATTTCATCGCCTGGATCGAAGGCCTCGGGTCGGTCAACTTCCAACAGAGCCCCTCGCTGCAGCCCGAGGTGACGGCCCTGATCGACCTCAACCGACTGGACCGCAACGCAATCGCCGAGGAGATGGCCACCGACCTCAAGGCCGCCGCTGAAATCTACGGGCTCAAACTACCCGCCCCGACTGACTGCCGGGCCGACAAACCCGGGCTGGAGCCGGCCGCCGCTGAGCTTGCCGCCAAACACCACTACCTGCACGACTTGCTGGCCCGCAAGGCCGCGACCCGGCCCGCAGCCAACCTGGAAACCCGCCCCGGCACCCCCGAGCGAATTTCGGCGGTCCTGCGGTCGATCGCGGCCGCCGGCGGCTTCGACCGCCTGCAGCTGATGCGTCTCCACCCCCGCCGACAGTGCCTGCAACCGGTCGTCTGCCTGGACCGCAGCCCGCTGGGGCTGGCCCTGACGGGCTTTGAAATCCAACTGAATCCTGCGGCCGGGGAGCTGTTCGAGGCCCTGCGGGACGGCGCCCCGCGAATCATTCGCGGTCACGCCGCAAGCCATCAGCCGGTCCTGAGCCGCCTGCAGGCATCGGAAATCGGTGTGATCCCGCTGCGCTGGGAAAGCCGGATGGCGGGGATGCTGTGGGTCGACAATAATCTTGGGAACCGCAAGCTCACCGACGCCGCGTTGGCGAGCGCGGCGCGCATGGCCGGCGGGCTGGGCCGAGAGCTGGCGGCCGAAGCCGAAGCCCCGCAGCCGGAGAGTATCGCTGCGGCCCCAAACACATCCGGCCGCCAGTGGCCGGCGATCGGCCCGGCCGTGCAGAAAGCCTTTCTTGCGGCCCGCGCCCTCCACCGCGACCTGTGTGTGACGCTGGTCGCCGTGGAAAATGATCCCCCTGCCGATCCTGCGCAAAACCATCTGGCCGCCTATACCCTGACGCGCCTGGTGGCCGGCATCATCCGCAACCACTGCGGCCCTGGGAACAGCGTCATGCCGTTTGGCGAGGGCCGCTTTCTGGTCCTGACCATGGAAGGCGAGGCCTCTCGGGCCGTCGCCTTCGGGGAGCGGCTGCTGCGTGAAATCGACGAGCTGGGGCTGCTGCTGAGCCAGCGCCGGCAGGTTTCATCTATGAAGGCCAGCATCGGCCTGGCCCTCCTGGCCCCGGAGGTTCAGACCTGGGAGGAGCTGACGCACCGTGCGCGCCGGGCCCTGGAAGCGGCCCGGGCAGACAGCGGTGGCCGCGTAGCCCTCTACCACCGGGCGAGCACCGAGGCCAACCCGGTCGCCTCGCCGCGGGAAAATTGGCGGGTATTTTTTCTGGAAAAGGATTTTATTTCGGCAGGCTGAAAACCGGCCGGCGGGCGTGAACGGAAAAAAAGGGGGACGCCCACCGGTCGGCAGGGCCGATCAGGTGCGGCGGGTGTCTTTGAGAAGATGGTTGGAGATGACCACCCGCTGGATCTCGGAGGTGCCCTCATAGATGGTGAAAACCCGCGCATCGCGGTAGAAGCGCTCAACCGGGTAGTCCTTGGTGTAGCCGTATCCGCCGTGCATCTGCAGGGCTTTGCCGACCACCCGATTGACCATCTCGGAAGCGAACAGTTTGGCCATCGAGGCCTGGGCGGTATAGCGCTGGCCGTTGTCCTTCATGGCGGCCGCCGAAAGCACCAGCTGCCGGGCGGCTTCGATTTCGGTGGCCATATCGGCGATCGTCCAGCGCAGCCCCTGAAATTTGGAGATGGCCTGCCCGAATTGTTGGCGCTGCTTGGCGTACTTGACCGCG
>JBAPYE010000434.1:0-6010 GCA_049284575.1 Desulfobacterales bacterium | reverse complement strand
CTCAGCGAGCACTTCGAGGCCGCCTATCACACGGTGCACCTGTGGACGCTGATCTGCCTGTCGCTGGGTATCCTGGGCCCCAACGAGCGCGAGTACCTTGGCGAGGACCTCAAGGAGGTGAACGTCTTTCACCCGGAATCCGCCGCTTAGCGGTCCTCTCTCCAGGCGCCCTTGTGCGGGCGCAGTCAAAATCTGAACCATTCCCGGCCGATGTGCGGACGCATATCGGCCGGGTTTTTTTGCTGGCAGGACCGCGCGCCGTCGCGGCCCTGCGGGGCCGGAGGCGGTGGCTGCAAGCGGACAAAAAAAAGCGCGGGCGGGGTTGTTTGTCCCCGCCCGCGCCGCTGACTGCTCGAACTGTGACCGCTACGCGGCTTTGGAGAGCTTGACCGCGCAGACCTTGAACTCGGGAATCCCGGAGATGGGGTCCAGGGCGGCGTTGGTGAGCGTGTTGGCCGCGGCCTGGGCATAGTGGAAGGGGATGAAGATCGTTCCCGGCACTGCCTTATCCGAGATCTTGATCCGGGCCTGGATGCTGCCTCGGCGCGAGGCGATGGTGACCATGGCCCCCTCCTCCAACCCGTGGGCGCTGGCGTCCTGCCGGGCGATCTCAACGAAACTCTCCGGCGCCCGGTCCATCAGGCCTTCGGATTTCATCGTCATGGTGCCGGTATGGTAGTGGTAGAGCACCCGGCCGGTGGTCAGGTAGAGGGGGTACTCGGCGTCCACCGGTTCGGCCGGCGGGATGAATGCGATACCGTGGAAAACCCCCTTGCCCGAGGAAAACTGCCCGATGTGCAGGATCGGGGTGCCCGGGTGCTCGGGGTTCGGGCAGGGCCAGTGAAGGCCCTCGTGCGCGATGCGCGGGTAGCTGATGCCCGCGTAGGAGGGCGTCACGGTTGCGATTTCGGCCATGATCGCCTCGCTGCTCTCATAGGCCATGGGGTAGCCCATACGGCTTGCCAGATCGCAGATGATCTGCCAGTCCTGGCGCGCCTGGCCCGGCATCTCAACGGCCTTGCGCACCCGCTGGACGCGCCGCTCGGTGTTGGAGAAGGTGCCGTCCTTCTCGGCGAAGCAGGCCGCCGGCAGCACCACGTCGGCGATGCGGGCGGTCTCGGTCAGGAAGATGTCCTGGACCACGAGAAACTCCAGATGATCAAAGCTCTTTTGGGCATGGTTGAGGTCCGGGTCGGAGACCAGGGGGTTTTCGCCGATCACGTAAAGGGCCTTCATTTCCCCGCTGTGGGCCTTGGGGATCATGGCGGTGACTTGCAAACCGGGTTTCTCCGGCAGGCTGGTCACCCCCCAGGCGGCCGCCATGCGCTCGCGCGCTTGGGGGTCGGCGACTTTCTGGTAGCCGCTGAAAACGTCGGGCAGACCGCCCATGTCGCAGGCGCCCTGGACGTTGTTCTGGCCGCGCAGCGGGTTGACCCCGCCGCCGGCGATGCCCACGTTGCCGCACAGCATGGCTAGGTTGGCCAGGGATTTGACGTTGTCGGTGCCCGTGGTGTGCTGGGTGATGCCCATGCAGTAGACGATGCTCCCGGCTTTGGCCCCGGCGTACATCCGGGCCGCATCGATCAGCTGTTTGGCCGGGATGCCGGTGATCTCCGCGACCCGTTCGGGGGTGTAGTCGGCGACGGCCTTCTTGAGCTCGTCGAAGCCCACCGTGCGGCTTTCGACGTACTCCCTGGCGTAGCGCTCCTCATTGATGATGACGTGCATCATGCCGTTGATCCAGGCGACGTCCGTTCCCAGGTTGGGCCGCAGCCACTGATGGGCGAAGCTGGCGATTTTGACGCGGCGGGGGTCCACCACGATCAGCTTGGCGCCTTTGAAGGACACCGCACGTTTGATGTAGGCCGAGATCACCGGGTGATTTTCGGTGGTATTGGACCCGGTGACCAGGATGAGATCGGCTTTTTCCAGACAGCCGATGGTGTTTGTCATCGAACCACTGCCGAAAGCTGCGGCCAGACCGGCCACGGTGGAGGAATGTCAGAGACGGGCGCAGTGGTCGATGTTGTTCGTTTGAAGCACCGCCCGGGTGAACTTGCTGGCCAGGTAATTCTCCTCGTTGGTGACCCGCGCGGAGGTCAGGACCCCGAGGCTGTCGGGGCCGTGGTCGGTTTTGATCTTGCCCAGCCGGGCGGCCACCAGATCCAGGGCCTCGTCCCAGGAGGCTTCCCGGAACTGGCCGTTTTCCTTGATCAGCGGGGTCTTGAGGCGCTCGGGGGAGTTGACGAAGTCGTAGCCGAAGCGGCCCTTGACGCACAGGCTGCCATAGTTGGGGGCGACCCCCTCGACGCCGCTGACCTTGACCACGCGGTTGTCCTTGACGTGCAGGTTGAGCTGGCAGCCGACGCCGCAGTAGCTGCAGGTGGTGCGCACCGTCTCGGTCTCCCACTGGCGCACCCGGTAGCGCACATCCTTTTCCACCAGGGCGCCCACCGGGCAGACCTGGACGCACTCACCGCAGAAAACGCAATCGGAATCCCTCAGGGGCCGGTCGCCGGCGGCCACGATTTTGGTGAATGCGCCTTTGTAGCCGAAATTGATGGCGTTGTTGACCTGTACTTCGTTGCAGGCCTGGACGCAGCGGCCGCACTGGATGCAGCGGGCGAAATCACGGACGATGAAGGGGTTGACGGTTTCCATCGGGTAGGGGGACGGGTTTCGCGGGAAGGCGTGGCCGTCGACCTGGTAGCGGTAGGCCAGGTCCTGCAGACGGCAGTCGCCCCACACCGGGCAAAGCTCGCCGCTCTGGTCGTCCTGGTGAACGCCCATCTGGAAGCGCGTCCAGTCCTTGCCGTCGGAGCCCCTCACGGCGCAGTTGTGATTGCCGGAGGCCAGCATCATCTGCAGGATCAGGCGCCGGGCGGCGACCACCGGGGGGGATTCGGACTGCACCCGCATGCCGGCGGTGGCGGGTGTCGCACAGGCC
Organism: Desulfobacterales bacterium; assembly: GCA_049284575.1. Classification (GTDB taxonomy): domain Bacteria; phylum Desulfobacterota; class Desulfobacteria; order Desulfobacterales; family JAABRJ01; genus JAABRJ01. The sequence continues at coordinate 3,063 of JBAPYE010000434.1, read as the reverse complement.
GGCAGGAGCTTGTCGGCCCCGCTGACCTCCACCACGCAGATGCGGCAGACCCCGGTGGGTGTCGCCCCTTTGAGGTGGCAGAGGGTCGGAATGTCGATGCTCTGGCGTTTGGCGACGTCCAGAATGGTCTCGCCGGGTTCGAAGGTGAACGTATTCCCATTGATCGTGATCGTGTTGGGTTCGCTCATAACAGCAACTTCTCCTTAGAAGGGGGGGGGTAAGAAGCCGCGCAAGACGGCGCAAGTGGACCTCATGGGCGATTTCCGTCACCTCGTCTCCTTATCGGAACGATGGTCTTTTGTCAATCCGCGAATCGCCGTGCGCCACGGGCGGCGGGCGCGTTCCCACCGGCGGGTGAGCAGCACGCCGATCAGGCTGCCCAGAAAATCCGCGCCCAGGTCGCTGAGCTCGGCCGTCCGGCCGGCGACGAAATGCTCGTGCAGTTCGTCGCTGAGCCCGTAAAGGGTGGCCATCGCAATGCTGAGAGGCACCGCCAGGCCGGAAAATCGCGGGGGCAGGGTGAGTTTCAGGGCGCGGTAAAAGAGCGCCCCCAACACCGCGTAAGCCAGGCCGTGGAGCAGTTTGTCCTGGTGGGCAAAGGCGTTCATGCCGGGCAGCGATGCGCGCGCGGAGGCGATGAAAATCAGCAGGCAGTGCACCGCCGGGGGCAGCCAGGCGCTCAGCAGCTGTGGCATGCGGGGCGTCACCTTGGGGCCATGGGTTTTCGAAAAAGGCCGGGGCCGCATGCCCGTGGGCGGCGGCCCCGGCGGGTGGTCAGGGCTGTTGGGCAGACGGCGGGCCGAAGATCTCCAGGTCCAGCCGGCGCGCGCGGATGTGATCGAGAACTTTTTCGAAGAAGGCCTCGCGGGTCAGCCCGTAGTGCACCTGCCCGTCGAGGGTCCGGACGGCGAAGGTCCCGGCGGCCTTTTCCTTGGCGCCCACCGTGAGGATTAGCGGCACCCGGTTGAGCTGGGCTTCGCGAATTTTTTTGTTGAGGCTCTCGGTGCGCTCATCCACCTCGGTGCGGATGCCGGCGGCCTCCATCTCCAGACGCACCTGCCGGGCATAGGCTGCCAAATCGTCGTTGATGGGCAGCAGGGTCGCCTGCACCGGCGCCATCCACAGGGGAAACTTGCCGGCGAAGTGTTCGATCAGGATTCCGAAAAACCGCTCGATGGAACCGTAGATGACCCGGTGGATCATGATCGGCCGGTGTTTTTCATTGTTGCTGGCCACATACGACAGGTCGAAGCGCTCCGGGAGCGCCATGTCCAGCTGAACGGTCCCGCACTGCCAGGTGCGCCCCAGGGCGTCTTTGATGTGGATGTCGATCTTGGGCCCGTAGAAGGCGCCGTCGCCGGCGTTGATCTTGTAGTCGTGGCCGTAGCGTTTGAGGGCCGACTCCAGCCCCTCGGTGGCCATCGCCCACTGGGTGTCGGTCCCGATGGATTTCTCCGGCCGGGTGGAGAGCTCCAGGTGAAAGCCGAGGCCGAAGGTGCTGTAGATGCGCTCCACCAGACGCAGAACGCCCAGGATTTCATCCTGGATCTGCTCCGGGGTCATAAAGATGTGGGCGTCGTCCTGGTGGAAGGCGCGCACCCGGAAAAGGCCGGAGAGCACCCCGCTGAGTTCGTGGCGGTGCACCAGGCCGACCTCCGCCGCCCGAATCGGGAAATCCTTGTAAGAGTGCGGGCGGTTTTTGTAGATCAGCATGCCGCCGGGGCAGTTCATCGGTTTGATGGCGTACTGCTCCTCGTCGACGACCGTGGTGTACATGTTCTCGCGGTAATTTTCCCAGTGGCCGCTGCGCTCCCACAAGGCCCGGTTGAGCAGGATCGGCGTCTTGGTTTCGACGTAGCCGGCCGCCCGGTGCTCCTCCCGCCAGTAGTCCAGCAGACAGTTCCAGAGCACCATGCCCTTGGCGTGGAAAAACGGCATGCCGGGGGCCTCCTCGTGGAAGCTGAAAAGCGCCATGGCCTCGCCGATTTTGCGATGGTTGCGCTTCTTGGCCTCCTCGATGAAGGTGAGATATTCTTTGAGCTGCTTTTTGTCGAAAAAAGCCGTACCGTAAATCCGCTGCAGCTGGGCGTTGTTCTGATCGGCGCGCCAGTAGGCGCCGGAGACCTTCATGAGCTTGATGGCTTTGACGAAACCGGTGTGGGGCAGGTGCGGCCCGCGGCAGAGATCCGTGAAATCGCCCTGGCTGTAGAAGGAGATCTGGCCGTCTTCGAGCGCGCCGATCATCTCCAATTTGTAGGGTTCGTCCCGGTAAAAGGATAGCGCCTCCTCTTTGGGCACCAATCGGCGCTTGAAGGGCAGTTTGGCCTTGATGATCCTCTGGATTTCGGCCTCGATGGCCGGAAAATCCTCCTCGGAGACCGGCGCCATGTCGATGTCGTAGTAGAAGCCGTTTTCCACGGCGGGGCCGATGGTCAGCTTGGCTTCCGGGTAAAGGTGCAGGATCGCCTGGGCCATTACGTGGGCCGCGGAGTGCCGCAAGATCTCGACCGCCTCGGGGTCGCGGGTCGTGATCAGGCGCAGCCGGGCGTCATGTCGAATGTCGGAGGTCAGATCGACCACCTGGCCGTCGAGCTCCATGGCCACGCAGTTGCGGGCGAGGCCATCGGAGATTGCCTGGGCGACGTCAAGGCCCGTGGGGGGGGCGTCAAATTCCTTTATGGTTCCATCGGGAAGTGTGATATGTATCATCGTGTCTCTTTTCAGGAAGGGGGCTGTGGCACCCTTCCGTGATCCGCCCAGCCGTCGGTGGTTGGGCGATTGCCCAAGGGCTGCCAAAGGTTGCGGCGCGTTTCAACCGCCGCCGTGCAACCGGCAGCAAAGTTTGATATCACCAGTAAAAAAGAACCCTTATGGGAAATGTTCCCGTGGGTCAAGGAAAAAAAATTATATTTGACATGACCGTACCTACCGCATCCCTGAACACCACCCCGTCCGCGTTCATCCGACCGGACGCCGCTGACGCCGTCCCAACCCATCTGATCACCACCCCCGCACAGCTGGTCGAACTGGCGGACCGCCTAAAGGGGGCGCCCTCCCTGGCGG
>JBAPYE010000433.1:0-5833 GCA_049284575.1 Desulfobacterales bacterium | reverse complement strand
GGGAGATTCCTGGTGTGGAATACATTTACACCACCTCCAGTCCCGGGTTGTCCATGGCCATTGTCCGGTTTTACGTGGGAGAAGACGAGGAAAAATCGATCGTCCGGCTGCAGTCCAAGCTGATGGCCAATTACGACCGGATTCCCTGGGCCGCATCCCGGCCGCTGATCAAGCCCCGCTATATCGATGATGTGCCGATACTGGCGTTGACCTTCTGGGGGGAGAAGGCGGATCACTATATGCTCCGGCGTGTGGCCGCCGAAATGCAGACTGTTGTCAAGGCCGAAGCAGACGTTGCCCTTACCCAGTTGATCGGCGGCACCCCCCGGCAGGTCAACGTCTATTTGGATCCGGTTCGCCTGGCAGCCTACGCTTTGGATGCCGACGCCGTGGCCCGGATGCTGTCTGCCGCCAACCAACGAATCGAAGCGGGCGGCTATCCTTCAGCCGACGGCCACATCAGCGTTCAGGTGGGCGATTTTTTCAAAACCACCGAAGAAATCGAAGGGGTCGTGGTCGGAATCCACGACGGGGGGCCGGCCTACCTGCGCGACGTGGCAAAGGTTGCGGACGGTCCCTCGGAACCCGGGCAGTACGTGTTTTTCGGCACGGGTCCGGCGGCGGAGGAAAAGCACCTGACCTATCGGCCTGAGGACCGGACCCTGTTTCCGGCGGTCACCTTGACGGTCGCCAAGCGAAAGGGCACCAACGCCATTACCGTGGCCGAGCGGGTGCTGGCGCGCGTGGAGCAAAACCGCGGCTATATCATCCCGGAAGACATCCAGGTCACGGTGACCCGACATTACGGGGAGACCTCCAAGGAAAAATCAGACGAGCTGCTGCTTCACATGATCATCGCCGTGGTCTCGGTCAGCATCCTGATCTGGTTTACCCTCGGCCACCGGGAATCGGGTGTCGTGGCCCTGGCCATCCCGGTCACCCTGGCCCTGACCCTGTCCGTTTTTTACCTCTACGGCTACACCCTGAACCGGATCACCCTGTTCGCCCTGATCTTTTCCATCGGGATCCTGGTCGACGACGCCATCGTGGTGGTGGAGAACATGGTCCGGCACTTCCGCCTGCCGCAAAACCGGGGAAGATCGCCGGTCAAGGTGGCCATCGAGGCGGTGGACGAAGTCGGCAACCCGACGATTCTGGCCACCCTCACGGTGATTGCGGCCATTTTGCCCATGGCCTTTGTCGGCGGTCTGATGGGGCCTTACATGCGGCCGATCCCGGTGGGCGCTTCCGCGGCGATGATCTTTTCCCTGCTGGTGGCCTTTATGGTCACGCCCTGGGCGGCCATGCGCTTACTGCACCATGAAAAGGAAGGCAGCGAGGGTTCCAGTCATCCGGACCACAGCCAAGAGGACTGGAGCACGCGGCTCTACCGTCGGGTGATGACCCCGCTGATCGAGACATCCGTTTGGCGGTGGGTCTTTCTGATCGGGATCGTGGTGCTGCTGCTGATCTCCTGCGTCCTTGTGGCCATGGGGCTGGTTCGGGTCAAGATGCTACCTTTCGACAACAAGAGCGAATTCCAGGTGATCCTCGACATGCCCGAATCCGCCACTCTGGAAGACACCGCCGCCGCCGCCATGGAGATGGGCGACTACCTGAGAACCGTCAACGAGGTGGTCGATTACCAGGTGCATGTGGGCACCTCGGGCCCTTTCAACTTCAACGGGCTGGTTCGCCATTATTACCTGCGCAGCCGGCCCTACCAGGCGGACCTTCAGGTAAACCTCGCCGCCAAAAGACACCGCCAGGAGCAGAGCCATGCCATCGCCAAGCGGGTCAGGCCGCAGCTCAAGGCAATCGCAGACCGCTGGGGCGCCCGGGTTCAGGTGGCCGAGGTGCCGCCCGGTCCGCCGGTTCTTTCCACCCTGGTGGCGGAAATCTACGGTCCGGACACCGATCGGCAGCGGGAAATCGCCCGGCAGATCCGGGACATCTTCGAGTCGACCCCCGGTGTGGTGGATGTGGACTGGTACATGGAGGAGGAACAGCCCCGGAGGCAGATGCAAATCGACCGGCAAAAGGCGGCCCTGCATGGCATCACCGACAGCCAGATCACCCGGGCCGTTCAGATGGCCCTGGAGGGTCGCACGGTGGGTCTGCTCCACGAACCCCGTGAAAAGGAGGATGTGCCGATCATCGTCCGGCTGCCGCTGGAGGACCGCGCCGACATCCGATTGTTGGAGCGTGTCAAGCTGACCGGCGCGGACGGAAGCCTGGTGCCGCTGTCGGCGCTGGTGAAAAGCCGAAAGACCCAAGTGGAACGGAGTATTTATCACAAGAACCTGAAGCCGGTGGTCTACGTGACCGGAGACGTGGCCGGCGCTAAGGAAAGCCCGGTCTACGCTATCCTGGAGATGTATGAAAAAATCGATGCCCTCCAGCTGCCGGAAGGTTACGGCATCGCGCAGCATACCGCTCAAATTCCGGCCGGAAACCAGGCTTACGCGATGAAGTGGGACGGGGAGTGGCACATCACCTACGAGGTCTTTAGAGACCTGGGAATCGCATTTGCGGTGGTGTTGGTGCTGATCTTCGTGCTGGTGGTGGCCTGGTTCCAGTCGTTTTCCACCCCGCTGGTGATCATGGTCGCCATCCCATTTTCTTTGATCGGCATTTTACCCGCCCACTGGGCCATGGGGGCCTTTTTTACGGCCACCTCCATGATCGGTTTTATTGCCGGGGCCGGCATCGTGGTCAGAAACTCGATCATCCTGGTGGATTTTATCGAGTTGCGCATCAAGCAGGGCATGCCGCTTGATTTGGCAGTCATCGACGCCGGGGCGGTGCGTTTCCGACCGATGATGCTCACCGCGGCAGCCGTGGTGGTCGGGGCTTCGGTGATTCTGTTCGATCCGATCTTTCAGGGGCTGGCCATCTCACTGATGGCCGGTGAAGTGGCCTCACTGCTCTTTTCCCGGATGACCGTCCCGATTCTATACTATATGGACAAGCGCTGGGAGCACGCCAATGACATCGCATAGGCCGGATCCCAGGGGGGGGATTCGACTCGAGGCGCCAAGCGGGATCTTGCGCCCGATGTTTGAGTTCATCTGAATCACGAACCGGTTGCCGATTTTTGTATCCTCTTGACAGCCGCCGAAACGGGTGTTAAGCAATAGAAAACTCTGAAATCGTTATCTTTTATGGGTCAGCGGCATCACGCAACAATCCAAAAAGGATACGCGATATGAAGTCGCACAAGCACCCTTTGGTGAACCCGACGATGTCAGTACGCGGAGAAACTCGGGCGGGCTCCCGTTACGTTTCGCCCGTCGAGACCTGGTTGATCAATCGCCTCATGGGCCTCATGGGTGACCCGGCGGTCAGCATCCTCTTCTGGGATGGCCGGGAGCATTATCGCTGCCCGCACACCCAGCCGGTTGGCCGCATGCGTCTCTTGGACCGCACCACCCTCTGGCGCCTGCTGACCAATCCGACCCTCCATTTTGGCGACAGCTTCAGTGCGGGCCGCATCCAGGTCGAGGGGGATCTGGTCGGTTTCATCACGGCGGTTTATGATGCCAGGGTCAGACGAACCCGGCCGGGCGCCCTGCAAACGCTGATAAAAGGGAGCCTGATACGGCCGCGGCGCAACAGCCTCTCGGATTCCCGGAACAACATCGTCCACCACTACGATCTGGGCAACGATTTCTATCGCCTCTGGCTCGATGAGGAGATGGCCTATACCTGCGCCTATTTCCCCGACCCGTGCCTGATGCTGGAGCAGGCCCAAGCCGCCAAGCTGGACCACGTTGCTCGCAAGCTGCAGCTCAGGCCGGGGGAGCGGGTGGTCGAGGCCGGGTGCGGATGGGGCGGGTTGGCGCGGCATTTTGCGCGCCGCTACGGCGTCCATGTGCGGGCCTACAACATCTCCCCCTCACAAATCGCCTATGCCCGCGAACGTGCGCGCGCGGAGGGCCTGGACGACCGGGTCGAATACATCGAGGACGACTACCGCAACATCCGCGGCAAATACGATGTGTTCGTCTCGGTCGGCATGCTCGAGCACGTCGGCGCCCAGAACTACAAGGACTTGGGACGCGTCATCGATCGCACCCTGAAGGACGACGGGCGCGGCCTGATCCACTCCATCGGCCAGAATCGTCCGGAGGCCCTCAGCGCCTGGACCGTGAGGCGCATTTTCCCCGGGGCCTATCCGCCCACCCTGCGTCAAATGATGGACATCTTCGAGGCCCCCGGTTTCTCGGTGGTCGATGTCGAGAACCTCCGGCTGCACTACGCGAAGACGCTCGAGCACTGGCTGGCGCGCTACGAGCGGCACGAAGGGGAGGTGCGCAAGATGTTCGACGACTTCTTCGTGCGGGCTTGGCGGCTCTACCTGGCGGCCTCCATCGCGAGCTTCCGAGCGGGCTCCTTGCAGCTCTATCAGGTCGTGTTCGCCCGACCCAGCAAGAACGACATGCCCTGGACCCGCGCTGACCTCTATCAGGATCAGCCGCCGTCCCAGTCCGGGATTTGACCCGGGGCCACGTGGACCCGGTGTCGCCGGTCGCCCGGGGACGGTTGCGCCCGGGACTGTGAGGAGCCCCGCATGATCAGGACGGATGTCATCATCGTCGGGGGAGGGCCTGCGGGCGCGGCCTGTGCCTGGCAGCTGCGCCGGCGCGGCATCGCGTGCCTGATCCTGGACAAGGCGATCTTCCCACGCCCCAAGCTCTGCGCGGGCTGGATCACGCCGCAGGTCGTGTCCGACCTGGAGATCGGCATCGGCGCCTATCCGCATCGGATCCTGACCTTCAAGGTCATGCGCGTGCATCTGTTCAGGATGACGCTGAAGGTGCGTTCGCCCCAGCATTCGATCCGCCGCTTCGAGTTTGACGACTGGCTGCTGAAGCGCTCCGGGGCCCGGGTGATCACCCACGCCGTAAAGCGGATCACCCCTCGCTCCGGCGACTATGAGATCGACGGCCGCTTTCGCTGCGACTACCTCGTCGGCGCCGGCGGGACCACCTGCCCGGTCTACCGGTCGCTGTTTCGAAAGATCGATCCGCGGGCGAGGCGGCTGCAGGTGGCCGCCCTGGAGCAGGAGCTGCCCTATCGCTGGCGTGACGGCGACTGTCACCTCTGGTTCTTCGAAAAGGGCTTGCCGGGCTACAGCTGGTACGTCCCCAAGCAGGACGGCTACCTGAACCTCGGCGTGGGCGGCATGGTCCAGCGGCTGCGGCAAACGGGGGGGACACTCCAGCATCATTGGGAAAAACTGGTTGCAAGGCTGCGTCGGGAGGGGCTGATCGACGAAAAGGTGGCGCTCACGCCCCAAGCACACGCCTACTACCTCCGCAATCGCGCACGGATCACCCGGCGTGGCAACGCCTTTTTGGTCGGGGATGCCGCCGGCCTCGCCACCCGCGATCTTGGCGAGGGGATCGGCCCGGCGGTTCGCAGCGGGATTCTCGCGGCCAATGCCATCGCCGATGGGACCCCTTACCGCCTCGACTCACTGCCCCGCTACAGCCTTTTGGCCCTGCTGCCCAGCCGCTGAAGGAAGAGACCGGCAACGACCTTTACCTGGGAACTGGTGGAAATCGTCAATTCGGCTCCTTGAGTTCAGCGAAGAATGGAAGTTCTCTGGCTCAAAAGCCAAGGCCTTTCGCACAACCCAATAACGAAGCTGTCGGGGGGGTGCGCCAATGCCGTGACCAATTATCTCCGAATTTACCGCGATGGTGGTCTTGATGAAATCACCCGACACATTTTTCTTGACAAACAACGCAGTTTATAACTTAAGTGAAATAGTATTCACTTAGATTGCGCCAATGGCCAAAAAACGCTTGGGAACTGACATACGGCA
>JBAPYE010000432.1:0-8462 GCA_049284575.1 Desulfobacterales bacterium | reverse complement strand
CCCTGATAGCAATGTCCGATATGATGCCGAATAGATCCTGTCATGGTGCTCAAACCGGTGCCGCAGCGGTGGCCAAGGCATCGGGCATCGAGGTCCTGAGGCGCCAGGCGGCCCGTGCGGCCGTGAGCCATTGGGGGGCGCTCCTGCTTTTTTTTGGAGGCCTGTACTTGATGGCCGCGGGCCGGAGCGCTATTTCGGGAGCGGTTTACGCGGCAGTGGTGCTGATTGTGGTACACGGTTTGTTGGGGTACCGCCTGTCCGAAAACTGCTGGTCCGGATCGTTCGATTCGGTCCCCCTCCTCGGGATGGCCAACCGCCTGACCCTCCTGCGGGGGCTCCTGGTCAGCCTGACGGCCGGCTTTCTTGTCGTTCGCCCCGAAGCCAGCATCCACGCGTCTTTCCTGGTCTGGCTGCCAGGAGGGCTTTATCTGACAGCGGCGTTACTGGACGGGGTGGACGGCGCCTGGGCACGTCGCACCGGAACCCAAAGCGCGTTGGGGCAGGCCCTGGACGGCGACATGGACGCCCTGGGCGTACTGGTGGCCTGCAGCTTGGCGGTCGGCAGCGGGCGCCTGCCGCTCTATTACCTTGTCGCGGGCCTGGTCTACTATCTGTATCAACTCGGCCTGTGGTGGCGGCGGCACCAGGGGCGAGCCGTTTACCCGGAACCGCCGCGGCAGTTTGCGCGCCTCGTGGCAGGGTTTCAAATGGGCTTTTTGGTCGCTGCCCTTTTGCCCGTCTTCAGCACCGAGGTTCTGGCGGTTGCCGCTCCGGTCTTTCTGCTGCCCCTCCTGGCGGGCTTCGTCTGGGACTGGGTGCATGTCACAGGGCGCCATGATAACCGGATAATCCGCGGTTGGCGAGCCGTGCGCACCCATCTGGTCGCCTCAGGTCCGAAGGGTCTGCGGGTGTTGATGATGGGGGCCGTGGTGGTCCTCTTTGTCTGGGCCTGGCGCGATGTATCCCCGGCTGCCGTGCTGGCCGCCATTGGTCTCTGGGGATGGTCGCAATGGATGATTTTCGCTGCGGTCAACCTGATCATCCTGGGGGCCATGTGCTGGCGCTGGTGGTTGATACTGCAGCGCATGGGCCATCCGGTGGGGTTCGCGGCGCTGGTCCGCTACCGCATGGCCGCCAACACCGTGAGCTACATCACCCCGGGGCCGCAGTTCGGCGGGGAGCCGCTCCAGGTGCTTTGCCTGGCGACCCGCCACGGGATACCCCGGGAGTCGGCCGCGGCCTCAGTGGCCGTGGATCGCCTGGCCGAACTGATGGGCAATTTGCTATTCCTCTCCCTGTGCGGGCTCTTCGTGCTGCCACCGCTCATGACCGATATTCCCTCCCTGATCGCGGCAGCGACGATGATGATGCTCATGGTCCTGGCGGTCGGTCTTCTATTGCGCGGCGTTGCCCGCGGTGCTGCTCCGCTAAGCCGGTTGGCCGGCTGGGCCGTTCAATGGAGCCGCTGGACCGGGCGCCATGCTGACCTGGTGGCTTTTCTGCAGACCGGCGAACGCAGGGCAGCCGCTATTTTGACCGATCGGCTTCCGGGATGGTATGCTGGAATCGGACTGGTGCAGTGGTTGGCCTTCCTGGCCGAACTCTGGTTGATCTATGTCTTTGTGGGGTTTGCCATGTCAGCCGGGGACCTCCTGACGATGGGGGTGGCGGCCCGGCTGGCCTTCCTGCTGCCATTGCCCGGTGGGCTGGGAGCGCTGGAAGCCGGTCAGATGCTGGCCCTGATCAGCCTGGGCGGGGACCCGTCCCTGGCGGCGGCGGCCTGCGCCATCATGCGGCTGCGCGATCTGGTCCTGATCTCCGTGGGGGCCGTATGGGCCGTCCAATGGCGGCCGCCGCCCATCGGAAAACGGCCGCGACCGCTGGACGTCACCTGAGCCGACCCTTCCGCTAGCGGACAGTTCGCCGTATGGGTCGCCGATCAAGTGCCATTGCAAGGGAGAACCTGCATGGAAGCAGCACAGGAAGCCGTTATGGAAGTCATGCTGCGGCGCATCGACGAGGCCGAGGCTTTCTGCCGCCACCCAGGACGCCCCTTCGTGACGGTCAGCTACGCCCAGAGCATTGACGGCAGCATCGCCACGCGCCACCGGCGGCCGCTGCCCATCAGCGGACCGGCCGCCATGCGCATGACCCACGGTCTGCGGACCCTGCACGACGGCATCCTGGTGGGCATCGAAACGGTGCTGGCCGACGATCCCCGGCTTACCGTGCGGCTGATCAACGGGGCGCACCCCCAGCCGGTGGTGCTGGATACCTGGTTGCGCACCCCCCTCAAGGCCCGCCTGCTGCAGCGCGGGGATTGCCGGTCGTGGCTGATCGGGGCCGAGGACAGTCCGGCCGAGCGGGTGGCGGCGATGACCGAGGCCGGTGCCGAGGTCCTGCCTTGCTGCCGCGACAAGCAAAACGGCCGGCTGGATCTGCACCGCACCCTGGGCCTGCTCCACGAGCGCGGACTGCGGCGGCTGATGGTGGAGGGCGGCGCCCGGGTGATCACCAGCTTTGTTCAGGCCCGGCTGGTGGATCTTTTCATCATCACCATTGCGCCCAAGCTGGTCGGAGGCCTGCCGGTCATGGCGGCACCGCCCGGTGGCGCGCAAGCTTCCATGGCGCTGAGCGCCATTCACTACGATCGGCTGGAAAACGACCTGGTTCTCTGGGCCCGGCCGGACTGGCAGACGCCATGAAAACGCGTTGCCTAATCTTCGAAAAACCGTTCACCTGCGCCATCCGGGAAGCTCCCTTGCCCGAAGCCCGGGAGGACCGCCTGCTGGTGGCGGCCCGCTGTTCGGCGATCAGCGCCGGGACCGAAATGCTGGTCTTCCAGGGGCGCTTCCCACCCGGAATGGCACTGGACGCGGCCCTGCCCGGATATGCCGGCAAGGCGTTCACCTACCCCCTGGCCTACGGTTACAGCAGCGTGGGACGGGTCGTGGCCGCCGGCCCCCGGGCCGATGCGGCGTGGGTGGGCCGGCGGGTGTTTGCCTTCCAGGCCCACCAGAGTCATTTTGTGGCTCCGGCGGCCGAGCTGATCCCGGTGCCGGACGAGGTGGCCGACGAGGATGCCGTCTTTCTGGCGGCCATGGAGACGGCTGTCAACCTGGTCATGGACGGGCGGCCCATAATCGGTGAGCGGGTGATGCTGCTCGGACAGGGCGTGGTCGGCCTGCTGACCACGGCGGTGCTGGCACGTTTCCCCTTGGCGGCGCTGGCTGTCCTGGAGCGCTGGTCCCTGAGGCGGCGGGCGGCCCTCGACATGGGGGCCGAGGCGGCCTGGTCCGGCAACGAGAAGGACTGGGCCGCGGAGGCCGCTGCGGTCTTCCGTTCCCAGGTGGCCGACGGCGGGGCCGATCTGATCTTCGAGATGTCCGGTCAGCCGGCTCTGCTGGATACGGCCATGGTCTGGGCCGGTTTTGGAGGGCGCATCGTGGTGGGTTCCTGGTACGGCACCAAAACGGCGCCCATTGCGCTGGGCGGCCGCTTCCACCGCAACCGCCTGCAGCTGATATCAAGTCAGGTCAGCACCATTGCGCCGGAGCTATCCGGACGCTGGAGCAAGCAGCGCCGGCTGGCCGCGGCATGGGATCTCATCGCGCGCGTGCGGCCCTCGCGCCTGGTGACTCATCGCTACCCAATCGAGGACGTCCAGCAGGCTTACGAGCAGGTGGCCGAACGGCCCCAAGAGACGTTGCAGGTACTGCTGACGTATCAGGGCCCTGGGGGCTGCCCTGCGCTTTTATGAAGGAGTAAACCGCTTTCATGCTGGACGTTCCGCTCGCACAGACCGCTCTGCGCCTCCTGGTGGGGGCGACGGTTGTTTTCCACCTCGGGCTGCTGCTGGTGGCGCCCATTCCCAGTCCGGTGGCTATGCGCCGGATGATACGCTGGCGCCGTTCGTCGCAAAGATCCGCTTTGGAGGATATCCCGCCGGCGGATCCCTGGCCGGCGCTGCTGCTTCCATTGGCGGCCCTGACGGGCCTTGGTGCGGTCCTGGCCGCCGCCGTCCAAACCGATGTCCTGCCGTGGCTGGTTCCGGCGCAAACACGCTTTCCGTTTTGGTTGACACCGGCGAGTGGCATTGTCCTCCTGGCGGGTAACGGCCTCGTTGCGGCGGCGGCCCTGACCCTGAAACGTCGCACGCGCTTCGATGGGGACGGGCAGAGCGTCGCCCTCGTCACCGAAGGTATCTTCGGTCTGACCCGCCATCCCATCGTTTTGGGTCTGGGGCTGATCTACCTGGGATTCTTCCTGGCCTTGCCCAGCCCGCTGGTGCTGGCCGGCCTGTTGGGCTACGGCGGGCACCAGCAGCGCCGACTGGCAGCGGAGGAGGCGCTGCTGGAGAAGCGCTTTGGCAGCCGCTATCGGGCCTACCGGCGCCGGGTGGGACGCTTCGCTCCCAGGTGGCCCGGGCAAAAGCCGCACGGCTGAATCTTCGACGGAAGGGAGCATTGCCATGTACAGGCTTGCCATCGGCCGGGCCTTCACGGCGCGGCATTATCTCGTGGGCGGCGACTGGGGGGCTGAAAACGCGCCCCACGCGCATGCCTACCGCGTGGAGGTGCGCCTGGCGGCCGACGGCCTCGACCGCAACGGCTACATCGTGGACCTGGAGGAGTTGGAGGCCGTGCTGGAGCGCATCGTGGCCCGCTACCGGGACCGGCTGTTGAACGACCTGCCGGAATTCGAAGGCCTCAACCCCAGTATCGAGCACTTCAGCCGCTGCTTTTTCGTCCATCTGGCGGAGGGGCTGGGCGGGGAGCGGTTCGCTGAAATGGAAGTGCGTCTCTGGGAAACCGAAGATGCCTGGGCCTCCTACCGGGAGCGCTTTCGGTGAACGTGGGGCTGGTGATCTACGGTTCTCTGGCGACCCGCACCGGCGGCTACCGCTACGACCGTGAGATGGCGGCGGCCCTGGAGCGCAGGGGCCACCGGGTGAGGGTAATCCGCCTGCCCGCCTTGGTCTATCCTCTGCGGCTGGCCCTCAACTGGCAGCCGCCGCAAGCGCTGGCCGTGGCCGCGGGCCGCCTGGATCTGCTCATCCAGGACGAGCTTTGCCACCCCTCCCTGATCCGGCCGAATCGTCTCCGCCGGCGCGGCGACCCGCCCGTGGTCACGGTGGTGCACCAAGTGTTTTCCGACGAGCCCCGCGTCGCCTGGCAAAACCGCATCCTGCGCCTGGCGGAAAAACGATACTTGGACGACGTGGACGCCTTCATCTTCAACTCGCGCTGCACCCGGGACACGGTCTGGCGGCTGACAGGGGGGGGGCGCCCATATGTCGTGGCACCGCCGGGGGGCGACCGCTCGGGAAGACCGCCGGGGAGCGAGGCCATCGCCGCCCGCGCTCTGAGGCCCGGTCCGCTTCGGCTGGTTTTTCTCGGAAACCTGATCCCCCGCAAGGGCCTGCTGCCGCTGATCGCCGCCCTGGCGATGCTGCCCCGCGGAATATGGGAACTGCGGGTGGCCGGCCGCCTGGACATGGACCGGGCCCATGTGCGCAAGGTGCGGCGGATGCTGCGTGACCGGGATCTCCAGGGCCAGGTCCATCTGCTGGGCTGGCGTGAAGGCCCGGCTCTGGCGGAGGAGCTGACCCGGGCCCAGGTGTTTTGCATGCCTTACGCCTATGAGGGCTTCGGCATGGCCACCCTTGAGGCCCAAGCTTACGGCCTGCCGGTCATCGGCTGCCGGGAGGGGGCTACCCCTGAGCTGGTTGACGACGGGGTCAACGGCCGGCTGGTCGGCCTCGGCGACCTGGACGCCCTGGCAAGCGCCGTCAGCGGGCTGTACGCCGATCGGCCGAAGCTTATCGAGATGAGCCTGGCCGCGCACCGGCGGTTCGACCAGCATCCCACCTGGGAGGCGTCCATGGGCCGTCTGACCGCTTTTCTGGAGGATCTGGCCGCGTCGGCCAAAGCCGCTGCCGCCCGCCCCAAAGATCGCCCATGCGCGGGGAGCGTGCGCCCATGACCCGCTTCGACCAGGACCTCAGGCCTTTGGGGGGACTGCCGGCCTTTGTGGCGTCCTGGCTGCTGTTGAATCTCTTTATCACCTTCGACATGCCCTGGCCGTCGTCCTTGTCCTTCAAGCCGCTTCTCCCGTCCCTGGAGGTGTGGGGGCTTCTGCTGGTCCTTTGGGGCCTGGCCTGGCGGCGGGTGGCCTTTACGGCGCGGGTCTATCTGCCGCTGATTTTTCTGCTGGTCTTGGGGCGCCTTTTTCGGGTCGGGGACGTGGTCATGCCACTCTATTTCAACCGGCCCTTCAATCTTTACATTGACGTGGGCTATCTGCCCGGTCTGGCCCATCTCCTGGCCCACTCCTTTACGCTGGTCGAACGGGTGTTCTACGGCGCTGCCGCGGCTGGGATGGCGGTCGGTGTGCTCTGGGCGCTGCGGCGTGCTCTGCAGACCGTCCACGCCGCCTTTGAAAGGGCTGCTGCGCGTCGCCTGTTTCTGATCTTGACCGCGGTTCTGGTGGTATCGGTGATGGCTCACCAGATGGGATGCTGGCCCAAGGATCTGGGCCCGCCGGCCGTCTCGATGACCTCGCGGCTGACGGCCGAAGCCGCCTTCATTCTCAATATCCGCGAGATCCGCCAGCGGGGTCTTTCTGTCGTGGCCATGGCCGAAGCCCGCATCCCGGACTACGGCGCGCCCCTGGCCAAGCTTGCGGGCTGCGATGTCTACCTGTTTCTGATCGAGTCCTACGGCGAGACCCTCTTCGGCAATCCCGCCCATCGGGAAGCCTTCGCCCCGACACTCGAACGCTTCCAGCGCACGCTGGGCCAGGGCGGCTACAAGGTCCTTTCCCGCTTCATGCACTCGCCCACTTTCGGCGGGGCCTCCTGGCTGGCCTTCGGGACCCTGGAAAGCGGGGTCTGGCTGTCGAATCAATTGCGCTACGGCTATCTCGTTGCCAGCCGGGTGCCGCCCCTGGCGGCGTATTTCGCACAGGCCGGCTACCGCACGGTCTCAGTCATGCCGGGCACCACCATGCCCTGGCCCGAGGGCCGCTATTTCAGCTACCAAAAGGAATACCACGCACGGGACCTGGGGTATCGGGGACCGGCCTTCGGATTTGCGCCCATGCCCGACCAGTTTGTGCTCGATCGGATCCGGCAGACCGAAATCCGACCCGCTCGGGAGCCGCTCTTTATCCGCTACGTGCTCGTCAGCACCCATGCCCCGTTTCATCGGCAGCCGCAGTTTGTGCCGGACTGGACTCGCATCGGCGACGGCGGCCTGTTTCACAGGCTGGCCCCCATCGAATTCCCCAACAATTGGCCCGATCTGACCGAGGCTTTCGAGGCCTACCTGACCGCCATCGACTACGAACTGACCGTCCTGGGCGACTATTTTACCCGCTTCGATCTCGGCGATGCGCTGATCGTCATCCTGGGGGACCATCAGCCCAACGCCCACATCACAGGCCCCGACGCGCCCTGGCTGGTGCCGGTGCACGTCATCAGCCGCAAGAGCGCACATCTGGCACCTTTCCGGGAAATGGGATTCGCCCCGGGTATCGTGCCTCCCGAAAAGCCGCCGCATTTAGGCCTGAACACCTTCCTGCCAGACTTCCTGGCAGCCTTCAGCCGCTGAGCGGCCACCTTTTCCTGCGTCGCTTTTTCAACCCGCATTCCAACCCTCTCTCTGGGAGAAAGCGTGAAAGGCAATCGCAGGTGATGACCGCTCAAAGTCTATCGCGCCAGAAAACCGACCGCGATCAAAAGGGCGAAATAAATGCCCACCGTTATTGCCGGGCGTATGAAGAATGTCTTTAGGATTTTTTTGGCGTCGAAGGGTTTCCCGAACTCGAGTCGAATCAGTGTCAAAAAATACAGATTGAACAAGACAATCCAGATGCCGGAGATCAACTTGAAAGCCCGGCCGGTTTTGGGGGAGAGGGAAAAATCTGTTAGTTCAAAGAAATTGGTCAAAAGGACAGTGCCCGTGCCTACGAACAAGCCCAGCGGGATGCTCGCCGATATGGTGAGAAAAATAACGATCCACAGCAGCAGAATGCCGATTTGGGCATCTATGACAGGCTGGCTGTCAAAACCGAATTTCCTCTTGAGCAACATCGAAATAAAGTATCCGAAAGTTTCACCTCCGCTCAGACCCAATACATGGCGTCCGTCACGGCGTTGCGCAGCATCGCGAAATCGCTGCATCGTGCCAATCTTCGCCTCACGCCGCTGAGATTTGCGCGCCGTAACTTGCTTTTTTCGAAGCCCGCTGGTTTTTGACGCTACCGCGTCATCAAAAATTAAAGTTTAAATATCTGATACTATGGCTGGGCCGACCGAAAAACAATGGCAGTTGGGGACATTGTCATATTGACACCAGGCACTTCATGCTGTACATCCAACTGTACATATACAAGGAGGCAGGTCATGAAAGCCATCACCTATACAGCGGCCAGGCAAAATCTTGCCAAAACCATGGAAC